>NZ_JBEKYX010000035.1:0-35890 GCF_049510455.1 Occallatibacter sp.
GAGTTATCCTGTGCAAGGTTGATTCCGAAGCGGTGCATTTTGTGTGGGTTATGGCGGTTTCCACAGTGCTTATAGAAATCTTTATGCCATCCTCATTCTGAAACTGTGCTGGATGCATGGTTTGGAAGTGGTTTGGTTTCTGCGAGTTGCGGAAAGTGGCCCGATTTGCGGCTGAAATCTTCATGCGATCTTTATTTCGGGACTGTGCAGGTGAGTTTTGGAAAAGTGGATGTAACTTGTTTCATGGTTTTAACCGTATTATTTTCATTTATTTATATGGATTTGGTTACCAAAATCCAGAAAAATATGTTTCGATCTTCAGGCTGGAAAAGCATACCTCAGGGGCTAAAGCCCCAGCCGTCCTGCTGGACTTATTGCCAGGGATAAATCCCCGGCCTACCTCCTGTGCATTCGTGTCATCCATAGTGCGGAAAAGGGAACGGCCCGAACCGGTTAAGGTTCGGGCCGTGGCTTTTTTCGGCTCATTATGAGTAAAGCATATTTGGGGTTAATTGCATGCAAACTATCTGATGGGGGCAGGGCAAACACATTTGAAAATCAGTTGAACTCTTGAAGGTACTTTTCAGGTGTTCTGGGGGGCTTGAAGTTGTTTATATGGCAACTTCGAGGTTTTCGCAGGAGAGTTTGGCTCAGTTTGCGGAATGTTGGGAGGGTCTTGAGGATCCTCGCCACGGAAATGCGGGGCTGCACGATTTTCACGAATTACTGGCTATCGCGCTCTGTTGTGTTTTGTGCGGCGGACAAGGCCCCACGGACATGGCTCTTTTTGCCCGCGCCAAGGAGCCCTTTCTGCGCAGCTTTCTCACGCTGGCCAATGGACTTCCCAGCCACGACACCTTCAATCGCTTGTTTCGCGATCTTGCCCCAGAGCAGTTTCGCGAGTCGTTTCAACGGTTCATGGGCCAGTTCTCCGGGCAATTGCAGGGTGTGGTGGCCATCGACGGCAAGGTGTTGCGCCGTTCGTTTGATCGGGCCAGTGGCAAGTCACCCCTGCACATGGTTTCGGCCTGGGGATGCCGGCAGCGGCTGGTGCTCGGGCAGATCGCCACCGACGCCAAGTCGAACGAGATTACGGCGGTTCCCCAGTTGCTCAAGATGCTGAGCCTTAAAGGCGCCATCGTAACCACCGACGCGCTGAACTGCCAGCGCGCGATTGCCGAGCAGATCGTGGAGCAGAAGGGGGACTATGCACTGGCGCTGAAGGGCAATCAAGGCACATTGCACGACGATGTGGTGCTGCTACTCAACGATCCGGATGCGCCGCGCACCACGATGCCGCCTGTGGTGGAGGCCGATCACGGCCGCATCGAGACCCGCACGGCGACGGTTTCCACCGAGATAGGCTGGCTCGACAATCAGCACCAATGGCCAGGGCTGAAGGCCATCGGCAAGGTGGAGCGGAGACGCGAAACGACGGAGAAAACCACCACCGAGACGGCTTACTACCTGCTCAGTTCGGAACTAACCCCGGAGCGATTCAATGAGGTGGTTCGTCAACACTGGAGCATCGAAAACAGCCTGCACTGGCGATTGGATGTGGTGATGAATGAGGATCAGGACCGAACCCGCGCCGGAAATGGAGCGCACAATCTGGCCGTGCTGCGCCATATGGTCCTCAACGCCATGCAAAAAGAGGGCTCGAAAGGCTCCCTGCGCGGCAAATTCAAACGTGCCGGATGGGATGACCGCTTCTTATACAGTCTCTTGCAGATGTTTTGAAATGCGTTTGCCCTGGTGATGGGGGGGACGGTACGAAAGGGTATTGGACTTTAGTAATGGGAGGAGGGACGAAGGGATATGGGGATTAAGAAAACAGAGACGCGTCCGATCGGGGCTTTGCGGGTTACAGGTGGCTGAAATTGCAAGTAGCGACATGGGTCATCTGCGGGCAGGAATGGGGATGCAGTTACCGAATTGGCACCTTTTATAAAAGTACGAATTCGTGAACATTCACGGCATTGAAATCCACAGGCGGGTTCACTAGAATGCGTGAATGTTCACGGAGTAATAAATGGACGCTACTGCCCTCGAAAGACAGCACCGACGCATCTCCAGGTTGAAAGCACAAGGCGTATTCCGGTCAACGATTCTTGTCCATCAAGAATGTAAGTCAGTCCTTGATGACTTGCGGCCTTTTCTGCTCGACCCAAACAAAGGCAAGCAACTGGTGATGTTCACCGAGGCGATGCAGAGCGCCGCGAAGCCTATCAACGTGGCTCAGGTTAGGCAACTAAGTCCACTGCGCTACCCCGGTGGAAAGACCTGGCTGGTGCCGGAGATTCGCAACTGGCTCGTACTGGCAAAGCATCGGCCGTCTATGCTTGTGGAGCCCTTTGCCGGTGGCGCTATGGTTGGCCTCAGTGTTGCAGGCGAGGACTTGGCAGACCATGTTTTTCTAAGTGAACTTGACGGCGACGTAGCGGCACTATGGGCCATCATTTTCCAGGGAACCGATGAGGACGTTAGCTGGCTGTGTAGACACATTCTTGAATTTGATGTGACGCTTACTAACGTCAAGCACATCATCGGTTCCGCTCCCGATACTCTCCGAGCACTAGCCTTTCGCACTATCGTTAAGAATCGGATGCAGCGCGGCGGAATCATGGCCGAAGGCGCGGGTCTGACCAAAGTTGGCGAAAATGGCAAGGGCTTGCTCTCCCGCTGGTATCCAGAAACGCTCGTCAAACGCATCGAGGCACTGCGCTTTCTCCGGCATCAGATTACGTTTGAGCACAAGGATGCGTTTGAAGTGATCCGACTTTACATCAAAGACCCTAACGCCTATTTTTTTATCGACCCACCCTATACTGCCGGAGGCAAGAGAGCCGGGAGCCGACTGTATACGCACAGTCAGATCGACCATGAAGCGCTGTTTGCGCTGATGGCAAAGGCAAAGGGTTCTGTGATGATGACCTATGACGATGCGCCGGAAGTGCGCAGGCTGGCGAAGCAGTACGGATTTCGTGTGGTTGAGATTCCAATGAAGAACACCCACCATACGATCATTCGCGAGTTGTTGCTTATGAAACCTTGAAGGCCTTATTGGCTTTGGCCGCATTTCCGATAACGGCCTTCAGGTTGTCTGTGAAGTTGGATTTGGCTAGGGGCTCTGTTGCGTTCAGCGCCTTCCTTGAGCTTTCCAATGTGGTGTATCGAACCGCATGGGCCTTAAGCTTCATGTCTTCACCATAATCCACAATGAACCACACAACCGTTGAGTTGTCGCGCTTGGCTTTTTCGTTGCTTCCCGAATACGCCTCATCCAGCCTGCTCATGTTTTCGTAGAAGAACCTGTCGATGACGACCGCGACTTTTTTGCCCCAACTCACCAACACTGGAACCTTCACATCTAGCTGCGGTGAAAGCCGTTTCGGGCCGCTGCTACGATAGTCGGGCCTTCGCTTGCCGAGCGGAAACAGGACAGGCGAAGGGTCCTTTGCATAAGCATCAAACTCCACGATCATCTTTCCACCAGAAAAGTAGAGAGCCTGTGTCTCGACAGCTGCCCACTGCAAATCAGTAGCCGTCATTGTGTGGGGATTCACCACAATCCAATCGATCCGGCCGGCTTTGTGCTCTTCGTCATCGCCTTGGTCATCATCCTTGACCTCGAGTTCCGTCACCGCGACGGCAGCTTCGGATAACTTTCGCAAAAATGGTGTTTCCTTCACGATTGTGGGATTGGCTATATCAAGCATTTTTTCTGAAACCCAAACAAAGACGCTTTTGCCCTCTTCAATATCCTGAATGAATCGAGACGGGCAAGTAGTAACGATCTTGTCGCCCTCTACCGCTACGCCGATCCCGTGTTCCCCCTGCGCATATTTTCTGATTGAGCAGACGCCGCCTCTTTTGTGGCACTTCGCGTTGGGAATGAGCGTGGATAGGAACGGGCAAACAGGCGCTTTCGTTGCTGCGCCGGTCGCGGCTTTGATCTGCATTGCAGCTAGTGTGCCGCAGCTCTTGCGCTCTTCCGGTGTCATGCCGGTAATGTCTTTCCCGTACCATTCCGCGACGCTGTACCTTGGCGCAACTGGGCGGGGCTTCTTGGTTTTCCGAGCTGTGGCGGGCATTTCCCAATAATAGTCGCGCTCTGCCGCGCCAAGCGCAAAGAAATCTCTCACGTTCAAGTTTCGTAAAAAGTAGATTTCGAAGCGGATGGAATTGAATCTAAGGAGACTATGGCACGATTTTGCGAGGATCGAGGCCGCGTCAGATGTAGTGGATCAGTTTGAGTGAATAGACATCCCGCAGGGGCTAAAGCCCCATCGTTTTTCGGACATTTTCGACTGAAGTTGTGCCCTGTTACAAAACCGGTCCGGCCAGATTTGTCAGACGCTGCCTAAAGCCCCCGTTTTCCTGAGCATTTTGTGGCATGGCGAAAGGCTGTGCCCAGATTGCGGACAAAGTCAGTCAGGCGGTTTTAAGGAAAAGTCCGGGGCTGAGGCCCTCTTGAATGCATTGACCTTATTGGTGAGGCTGAAGCCTCACGCTCCCTCCGGAAAAGCGAAGATGGGGTCTTTCATCAGGCTGGGCACGAGTGAACTCGCGCCCTCTTACAAAACCGGTCCAATTTGAGTTTTTCCGCAGCCTGTGAAGCCTCTCTTTCTCATCTCGCTTGTTGTCAGGACCTGAAGGCTTCTGCTCCCTGCGGCTCGATGCTGACTTGCCTTGCTCGGATACTTTCCAGGTTTTATTGCGTGGATTCGCCGGATTGTGGTAACTAATTCTTTAGTTGTGTCGTCTAACCCTGCAGAAGGAGTTTTCAGGCAATGCCTCCGAAGCCATCGAATACGTTGACGCCGGCCGAACTGAGGCTGATGAAGATTCTGTGGACGCGCGGGGAGTCGGCGGTTGCCGATATTGCCGCGGCTGCCGCGGATGAAAGCCCCCTTGCCTATACCTCTGTGCTGACGACGGTGCGGATTCTGGAGCAGAAGGGGTATGTGACGCACCGGCAGCATGGGCGGGCGTTTCTCTACTCGCCGTGCGTGGCGGAGGATGAGGCGAGCCGGAGCGAGATTCGGCATGTGCTGGAGCGGTTCTTTGGCAACTCGCGGGAGCGGCTGGTGTTATCGCTGTTAGGGGATGACGAGTTGACTGCCGATGAGCTGAAGCGGCTGAAGGAGCGGATTGCCGCGACGCAGGAGGACGACCAGGTGAGCGGAATGGCAGACAGAATGAGAGTGCGGCGATGAACGATTGGCTCACTGCTTTGGGTCCGGTTGCGGCTTCAGCGCTGGTTTCCGCTTTATGGGAGGGAGCCGTGCTGGCGGGGCTGACGTGGGCTGTGCTGCGGGCTTTTCCGCGGCTGAGCGCGGCGGCGCGGAGCACGGTGTGGCTGGGCGTTTTTGCGCTGCTGATCGGGTTGCAAGTAGCACCGTTGATTGCGAGACCTGCTGACGCGGTTGCAGCTCCGGTGGCGCATCTGGATGTGCGGTGGGGCTATGCGGTGCTGGGGCTGTGGATGGCGCTTTCGCTGGCGAGGGCGGTTCAGCTTGGCGTTGGCGTGGCGCATTTGCGGCGGCTGGCCGGGCGGGCGATGGAGCTGCCCGCGGGAGCTGGGTTCAGCGAGACGGTGGCGGGCAGGCGGGTGCGGCTGTGCGTTTCCGATGAGATTGCCAGGCCGAGCGTGATTGGGTTCTTTCGGCCAAAGATTCTGATTCCGGTCAAGCTGATGGAGAGCCTGCCTGAAGCGGAGCTGAAGCAGGTTCTGATTCATGAAGTGGAGCACCTGCGGCGCGCGGATGACTGGACGAACCTGCTGCAGAAGCTGGCGCTGGTGGTGTTTCCGCTGAATCCGGCACTGGCGTGGGTGGAGCGGCAACTGTGCGCGGAGCGCGAGCTGGCCTGCGACGATCGCGTGCTGGAGGCGGGCAATGGGCGCAAGGCATACGCGATGTGCCTGGCGCACCTGGCCGAACATGCAATGCTGCAGCGCGGGATGAGCCTGGCGCTGGGCGCGTGGGAGAAGCGGCCTGAGCTGGTTCGGCGCGTGGAGCGGATTTTGCGCGGCGAGCGGACGCTGGGACGGCCACTGGCTATTGGCGTGACGGGTACTGTGATGGCGGCGAGCCTGGTGGGCGCGCTGGCGCTGGCGCGGAGTCCGGAGATGGTGAGCTTTGCTCCGGTGGCGCAGGCGGAGATGGCTTTGAATGAGGCGCCGGGCGTGGAAATGGATGGCGCGAAAGCTCATCTGGTGAAGATGACGATGCCGGTTGAGGCGCACGCGATGGGGACGGTTTGCCGTTCCCACCCTGGCGGCAAAAACAAAGACGCCGCGAGAGTGGGGCACCCGATGAAGGCCGCGGTGCTGTGGCAGCCGGAGTTGAGGCTGGCCGGTCTGCGGAAGCGGGTGGAGAAGGCTCCGGGTGGCAATGATTTGCTGGTGATGACGGAATGGAATGACCTGGGCGTGCAGCAGCGGGTGATCTGGGCGATGCTGCGCGAAGGCAGGGAGCCTTCAGCGGCTGTGGTTCCGGCGGTTTATTTTGTAGCGACGCCGAATGGCTGGCTGATTGTGCAGATTTGATGGAGCAGGGACAAGGGACAAGATAGATCCCTCGGCTAAAGCTCAGTAGTTTTTGAATATTCATGGTGCGGGCTGGCGCTCGTACGATTCAATAAACAATGCAGGATCAACAACATGGGAGTGAACGAACATGCGAGAATCAACTAATCATTTAGTTGCGATTGTGAAGCGATTTGGTGCTCCGGCGGCGATTGCGGGAGCTTTTGCTCTGGGCGCCGTGCTTTTTGCGGGGCACGGGAATGTGTTTGCCTCATCGGGTAACGGCGTGGCGCCGCTGGACGAAGAATCTACGGCTGCGCTGACTTCGCTGGACCATGCGATGGAGGCTGTGAGCTCGCGTGTGACGCCAGCGGTGGTGAACGTGGCGGTAACGGCGAAGGTGGACGCGAAGGACGGCGGCAACGAACAGATGCAGCAGATTCCGCCGGAGCTGCGGCGGTTTTTTGGCGGCATGGGCGGGCAGCAGCAGGGACCGCAGATTGAGCATGGGATCGGGTCTGGCGTGATTATTTCGTCCGATGGCTACATTGTGACGAATAATCACGTGGTGGATGGCGCTACGCAGGTGAAGGTGACGCTGCACGACCGTCGGATTCTGACGGCGAAGGTCATTGGAGTGGACAAGCTGACCGACCTGGCGGTAATCAAGGTAGATGCGAAGGAGCTGCCGGCGATTGCGTGGGGCGACTCCAGCAAGCTGAAGCCGGGACAGACGGTGCTGGCGTTTGGCAGCCCGTTTGGACTGAGCGGCACGATTACGCGCGGAATTGTGAGCGCGCTTGATAGGCCGAATCCGTTTGCAGACCAGGATCGCCGGAAGCCGGGTGGTTACATTCAGACGGATGCTGCGATCAATCCGGGCAACTCCGGCGGCGCGCTGGTGAATGCACATGGGGAGCTGGTGGGCATCAACACGGCGATTGTTTCCGAGAGCGGCTCGTTTGCCGGGGCTGGATTTGCGATTCCTGTGCAGATGGTGCGCTCGGTCTCGGAACAGTTGATTGCGCACGGAAAGATTGAGCATGGATACCTTGGTGTGAATTTGAATGACATTACGCCGGAGAATGCGCAGTTCTTTAACATTTCCGATGCGTCAGGAGCGCTGATTGCGCAGGTTCAGCCGGATTCCCCTGCGAGCAGCGGCGGGCTGAAACAGGGCGACGTGGTGAAGGAAGCAAACGGGCAGACGGTGGATTCGGGTAGCGCGTTTCAGATGGCCGTGAGCCAGATGCAGCCGGGACAGGCATTGAAGCTGAACGTCGTTCGCGATGGCAAGCCGCTGACTCTGAGCCTGACTGTGGGAGCCTTCAAGGATAAGACTGAAGAGGCTGCAAATGAAGGCGGCGCTGCTGAGAACAAGGGACGCCTTGGGGTTTCGGTGGGCGACCTGAGCGACGATGTTCGGCAGCAGTTCCAGATACCGGCGCGGGTAAAGGGCGCGGTAGTTGAGGATGTGCGGCAGGGCAGCCCCGCGGAGGATGCGGCGATTCAGCCGGGAGACGTGATTGTGGAGGTGAATCGCAAGCCGGTGGCTTCGGCCAGCGAAACGTTGAGCCAGATTCATGCGGTTCCGGATGGAAAGGATGTGCTGTTGCTGGTGTGGTCGCATGGGAATGCGAGCTACCGGACGGTGCATCCGGACGCAGAGTAAGGACGAGTCACGAAGGACGAGTGACGAGGGACCGGAGCTTAGGCTCCGGTCCTTTTTTGTGCTGTGATTTGGGGTGGGTGCGGAACAGCCTGCAATAGACTGGCAAGAACAGGCTATGCGGACGGCGATCATTGGCGGTGGAATTGCGGGGCTTGCGGCGGCGTATGAGCTGGAGCGGGCCAGCGGGGAGTACGCGCTTTTTGAGGCTGGGAACCGGCTGGGGGGCGTGATTTCGAGCGTCACCGTTGCTGGGAGTGCGCTGGAGGATGGACCGGATTCGTTTCTAACGGAGAAGCCCGCGGCGGCGGAGCTTTGCCGTGAGCTGGGGCTGGGCGATGAGCTGATTCCGTCGAATGATGCGCACCGGAAGACCTGGGTTGTGGTGGGAAAGCGGCTGGTTGCGTTGCCGGATGGACTGATGTTTCTGATTCCGACCAAGCTGATGCCGACGGCGATGACGCCGCTGTTTTCACTGGGAACGAAGATTCGGATGGGAATGGAGCTGATGCATCCGCCGCGTAAGGGCGAGGCGGATGAGAGTGTGGCTTCGATGGTGGAACGGCATTACGGCGCGGAAGTTGTGGATCGGCTGGCTGGGCCGCTGTTGAGCGGGATTTATGGCGGCGAGGCGAGCCAGTTGAGCGCACGGGCGGTGTTACCGAAACTGGTGGAGATGGAGGCGAGGTATGGCTCGCTAACGCGGGCGATGCTGGCTGTGATGAAGGGAAGGCCGACTGGCGACGGGGCGAGACCAACGTTTACGACGCTGCGCGGCGGGCTGCAGCAGATGATCGATGCGCTGGCCGCGAAGTTGAAGCCGGAGGCGATTCGGTTGAAGACGCCGGTGCGGATGCTGGAGCGCGTGGCCGATGGCTGGAAAGTGACGACGGACGCCTCGGCTCAAAATTCCGGAAGCGAAGTTTTCGATGCGGTGATTGTGGCTACACCGGCCTGGGTGGCTGCCGATCTGCTGCGGACAGTGGATGCGCAACTTGGCGAAGAGCTGGCGGGGATTCCGTACTCGTCGTCGATTGCGGTGAACCTGATGTATGACGAGGCGAAGCTGGGGCCGCTGCCGGAGGGATTCGGGTTTCTGGTTCCGGCGAGTGCGGGACGGGCGATGCTGGCTTGCACTTTTGCGCACAGGAAGTTTCTGGGGCGGATTGCACCGGGTAAGGCTGTTTTGCGGGCGTTTCTGGGCGGTGTGCGGAATGCGGCTCTGCTGGATCAGACCGATGAGGTGCTGATTGCGATGGCGCGGCGGGAGTTGAGCGAGATTCTTGGCTCGCACGTGGCGGGGCTGCAGATTGAGCCGGAGCAGACGCGGGTGAGCCGCTGGCCGCGGGCGATGGCGCAGTATGCGGTGGGGCATCTGGAGCGGGTGAAGCGGATTCGCGCGCATGTGGATGCGCTGCCGGGACTGCATCTGGTGGGGAATGCTTATGACGGGATTGGGATTTCGGATTGTGTTCGGTTGGGACGGAAGGCGGCGCGGGGGATTTTAGGTTGAGTTGGATAGTGGGAGAACTGGCGGGAGTGCTTTCCAACCCATGCGCGGAAAGCTGCGCATGGATGGGGCGCACGCTTCTGTCAGTTAGCTTCCGTGTTATCCCAGGTCCTCAGCAGATGACTTATTTCACATTGACTGTTACATCAGGAGTTACACCCGTTCCAATCACCTGTGTCATGATCATCATGGGCAGATCCCGGTTAACCTTCAACGAAATCGGAGCATTCGGGTCGATTCCACGCAGGGGTATGCGCAGGTCGTAGTAGCTGGGAGCTGCCTGCAAAGCTTTCCGTATCGCTCCGCGCAGGGATAATTTATCAATGCCCATCTGATCTGGCATGTAGCCGCCTCCACCGCGGGCAGCATCACGTGCCAACGGTGCCAACTCACCCCTTGCATCTACCTGCCTGATGGATCTTCCATTGTCCACAATGAAGAGGTCTGCCATGGCATCTTCAGCCTTTGGCCCCACCCAATAAGGAAGATTTGCCCCGTCTGGGTTTGTATCGCCCACGTAAACCACCACTCGGCGTCCGAGAAACGATTGCATCTCCTGAAGCGCGGCCTTAGCCGTAACTGAAGAGCCGGCCAGCGCGGCGAAGTTGTGGCGTAACTGGTCAGGGTTTGTAGCATAAGCAGATACTTTTCCATCGATTTGAGCAACTGCTACCTGCCATCCCAGAGGCCAGACAGACTTGAGTTCTGCAAGGATAGGAGAAAATAAAGCGGGTGAATTTGCAGTCTGCGCGTCAACGTACACAAGTAAACGCGTTGGAATGTAAGGCTGGGTCACGATTTTCACGCTCAACCTTGGTGAGACAACCTGAACCGGAAAACGCCGTCCCCCCTGGGTCAGTACAAAATCTTTTGGCGCTATATGTACAACCGATTCTCCAGGAGGTGTCAGATAACCAATCGGTGCTGGAGGGGGTAGCTGCACTCGTACTTCGACATGGAGAAATTTATCTTGGTGTTTCGGCTCGCCAGCAAGCAGTGGAGCCTTTGAGTCCAGCATCATCAAAAGCACGATGCTGAAGGTCACGCTGTTTGTCCACTGGGCGCGCATACTTCATTTGACACGTTGCGGATGGCATTTGTTTCAAGCATCGAGCCGGGCGCTTGCCTTACAGGCCGCCGGCGGTGCCGAGCAGGATTCCTATGCCGTAGGTGACTGCGCCTTCGATGGCGCCGACGAGAGTCATTTCTAAGCCTGAAGACCACCAGGAGCGGACGGTGATGAGGCTTTTGGCTGCGCCTACTGCGAAGTGCGCGATGAGCGAGACGATGGCGGCCACGATGATGGCTGTGACTCCGCTTAAGAAGAAGAACGGGATGACTGGGATGATGGCTCCGACGGCGGTGGAGAGCGCGCCGGAGAGCGCGGAGACCATCGGCTTCGATAGCGCTTCTTCACTGGAGCCGAGGCGCTCGCTGACGAGGGCGCGGACGATCTGATCGGGATCGGAGCCGATGTGGTCGGCTACGTGGAGGGCGTCGTCTTCGGGCAGGCCTTTGACCTGGTAGTAGAGACCGAGCAGCTCGCGGGCTTCGGCGGGGTTCATACGGACGGCTTCGCGTTCGCGGGCGACTTCCGCTTCGTAGATTTCGCGCGTGCTTTTGGCGGCGAGATACGCGCCGGAGCCCATGGAGAGCGCGGATGCGATCATGCCGGAGAGACCTGCGAGGAGAACATACTTGCTTTCGCCCGCAGTGGCGCCGGAGACGCTGGAGACGATGCCGAAGATGGCTCCGAGGCCGTCATTGACGCCGTAAATGGCGTCACCAATCCATGAGCCGGGCTGGCGGCGGCCCTTGTCGCGCTTGGCGAGCATCTCTTCGAGGACGGCTTTGGGATCGACCTTATGCGCGCCGACGACGGAGCGGGCGTGATGGCCGCGCAGGAGCGAGCCCAGCTCGCGGTGATGCTGTTTTTCGTCTTCGATGACGTGATGGAGGATTTCGACGGAATCTTCGTCGCCGAGCTGCTTGAGCTGGGTGCCGTAGTTGGCGATGTGACGGCTTTCGTCGATTTCAAGGCGGCGGAGCGACATGGGGATTCCGCCGATGGCGCTTCTGAGCGAGCCTGCGTCGCCGCTGGGCCCACCTTTATAGACGGGATCGGGACCGCCGAGCTGCTGGATGCGCTGCTGCCAGAGTGCGGCGTGCTCCAGCTCAGCGGCGGCGAGATGGCGCAGAACCTGGGCGCGGACGGGGTCGGTGTCGCGGTCGGCGATGGTTTTGTAGGTGTGGTAGCCGGCCATCTCGGCCTGCCAGTTGGCTTCGAGAGCTTCGAGGACCTTCTTCAGGCGAACGCCGGTTAATGCTTCCGTTGCCACGCGCGCTCCTCTGGTGAAAGTCGAGGATAGCAGGAATGGGCAAGGGACCGAGGGATAAGGAAACTTCCCTCGGGGGTGAAGCCCAGTTCTATTGTGCGGTGTTATTGGCACGACTAAACAGGTTGCGGAAAAAGGCAGATTTGGTGAACGAACATTCACAGGGCCTAAAGGCCAGACACGTTTTTGCGATAGTTACGGCACGAGTAAACTCGTGCCCTGTTACAAAGCCGGTCCGATTTGAGCTTTTCCGCAAGCCGTGAAGCCGCGCCCTGATACAAAACAACTCAAGCTGATCTGTTGTGTATATTTCGTCCTCTATTCACTAGCGGCTACGCGCTGTTACATTTGTGTGTCAGCGGCAGAGCTGAAAATCTGTTCGAAAAAATCTGGACGAAAGCGGGAACCGCCTCTCATGGCCACGCGATCCACACCTCCGGCGGCGAGCGCGCCGAACTATACGGGACCGTTTATTACGGTTGCTGTTCTGTTCTTTATCTTCGGATTTATCACGAACCTGAACATGTCGCTGGTGCCGCATCTGAAGGCGATTTTTGACCTTCCATTTGGCTGGGCGATGCTGGTGGAGTCGGCGTTTTTTCTGGCTTACTTTGTGTTCTCCTCGCCGGCGTCGCGGCTGATTCAGGCGATTGGCTACAAGAAGACGATGGTGGCCTCGCTGTTTATCCAGGTGGCGGGCTGCCTGCTGTTTGTACCGGCTGCGAAGCTGGTGAGCTTTCCGCTGTTTCTGGGCGCAATCTTTGTGGTGGGCGCGGGTGTAACGACGCTGCAGACGGCGGCGAATCCATACGTGGCGATTCTTGGACCGGAAAGTTCGGCCCCGGTGCGGCTGACGCTGGCGCAGGCGCTGAACTCGCTGGGCGGCACGATTGCTCCGATCATTGCGGGTCACTACATTCTTACCGATACTGCTGACTTTTCGAGCAAGGCGGCGGTAGCCAATACGGTTCGTGGGCCATACCTGGCGATTGCGGGCGCGCTGCTGATTCTCGGCGTCATTGTCATGTTCCTGAGCCTGCCGCACGTGCAGAATACGCAGGAGTTCCGGCCTGGCAAAGAGGGAGATCCAGTTCTCTCACGCAGCATCTGGAGCTACCGTCATACGGTGCTGGGCGCAGTGGGCATCTTCCTATATGTGGGCGTGGAAGTTGGTCTCGCCTCCATCAGCGTTAATTACTTCCTCTCCCAAGGCGTCGATGGCTCGGGCATTGCTGCCTTCTTTACGAAGCTTGGAGGGTTTGGAACGCTTATTACACACATGCTTGGTCCATGGACGAGCGTGGCTCTTGCCTCCACGCTGGTGGCAGCCTACTGGTTCGGCGCGCTGATTGGCCGCCTGCTGGGCTCGTGGATGCTGACGGTAGTAAAGGCGGGCAAGCTGCTGGGTATCTTCGGCTTCGCGGCGCTGTTCTTTGTGTTTGTCTCCATGTTTACGCATGGCTGGGCGGCGATTATCGCGATTGTGCTGTGCGGCTTCTTTAACTCGATCATGTTCCCGAATATCTTTGCGCTGGGCATTGCCGGCCTGGGACCGATGACGAGCAAGGGATCGGGGCTGATTATGACGGCGGTGGTGGGCGGCGCGATTGTGCCGCTGCTGCTGGGAGCGCTGGCGGATAAGATCGGAATCCAGCATGCGCTGATTATTCCGGCGATTTGCTACCTGTTCATTGCGTATTACGGACTGTGGGGATCGAAGCCGGTGCGGACTGTAACGGCGTAAACTTCAGCAATTCAAGAAAGAGCCCTTCGGCAGATGCCGGAGGGCTTTTCTTTTGCTTCGATTTGTATGCGTCTCTTTCGTTGACGTTTGCCGGGATGCCAAATGTGATCCCGAGAGGTTCGACACCTTAAACCTGGCTGAATCTTTAACACTCCCGTAAACCGAGTGTGTAAGGGTCGTATAAGGAACATTTCTGCGCAAGTGAGCCTGAATCCAGATTCTCAGTGGGATTTTTTGTTGTGCAGGCAGGTGTTGTTCCAGCAGGAAACAGTAACAGCTACGGTAACGCAGCCGCATCCAGCGGCGCGCCAGCCATCTATGAAGTCAGGGCTTGTTTGGGGCCCCTCTTACGCGGATCGCATGTGCATCCGCATCTTTCAAGGAGAGCCATTTTATGAAATTTTCCACGATTCTTCAGCGCGCTTTCTGCTTCGCGCTGCTTGGTGCCGGGTTAGTGGGGATACTTTCCGCGCCCGCCGCTTTGCGCGCGCAGAGCACTACAGAAGGCGCGATTGCCGGCACGGTGACAGATCCCACCGGCGCAATCATTTCTTCCGCAGCAGTCACGCTGCACAACAACGATACGAATGCCGAATTCAAGCTGGTCAGCGATTCGAGCGGCTACTTCAAGGCTCCGCTGGTGACGCCGGGAACTTACACGGTGATCATCTCGGCGAGCGGCTTTGGAGAGTACAAGGCCACCGGCGTGGCGGTAACGGTGGGTTCGCTGACGGAACTACATCCGGAGCTGAAGACCGGCTCGGCGGTGGAATCGGTGCAGGTTTCGGGCGAATCCCCGGTTCTGCAATTCGAGTCGCCGGAGCTTTCGAGCACGATGACCTCGAAGGAAATCCTCGATCTGCCGCTGAACGGCGGACGCTGGAGCGACCTGGCACTGCTGACGCCGGGCGCGCTTTCGGACTCGAACGGTTTCGGCTTGATCGCGTTCCGCGGCATCAGCCCGCTTTTGAATAACGTTGAGATTGACGGCGCGGACGACAACCAGGCGTTCTTCTCAGAAGAGCGCGGACGTACGCGCGAAGGCTACTCGACCTCGCAGATCGGTATTGCCGAGTTCCAGGTGAACACGGGCGTTTACTCGGCGGAATATGGCCGCGCGGCGGGCGGCGTGATCAACTCGGTGACCAAGAGCGGAACAAACAAGATTCACGGACAGGCGTATTTTCTGGACCGCGATAACGACTGGGGCGCGATTAACCCGTTCACCACCTTTACCAGCGTGACGGAGCCTGCTGCCGGCGGCACACCGAACATCGAGACCGGCGTGCCCTTCCAACCAAAGGACTGGCGCAAGCGCTGGGGCTTTGGCGCGGGCGGTCCGCTGATCAAGAACAAGCTTTTCTGGTTCTATGCATACGACCAGTACCGCCGGAACTTTCCCGGCGTATCCAAGCCGGCAACGCCGAGCGCTTTCTTCAATCAGTGGGCAGACCTGTCGCTGAATGGCAACGGCTCCTGCAGTGCGACCTCGACCAAAGCAACATTCACACCCGCAGAAGGCAGCTCGCCCAGCAATGGCGACTATAACGCCTGCGTGCTTGCGTATCGCGTCTTTGGCGGCAACTACGCCACGGCGGCAGCCAATTATGACCAGCTTCTGTTCGGTTCGGCGGTTTCAAGCATTACAGGTCTGACGAGTCCCGGCCTGTTGGACGACACCGGCACCACACCGCGTACCGGCGACGAAGTGCTGAATACACCGAAGCTGGACTGGCAGATCAACGACAAGCTGCATGCGAGCTTCCTGTATCACCGGCTGCGCTGGGATTCACCGGGCGGCGTGCAGACGGAGACCTCGAACAACTACTCGATTGACGCCTTCGGCACGGACTTTGTGAAGCTGGACTATGGCATGGCCAAGCTGGACTGGATCATCAGCCCTTCGCTGACCAACCAGTTCCGCTTCCAGTATGGCAAGGAATTGAACGATGAAGGCGAGCAGCCCTTTTCGAGCTTTACCAGTGCGTATCTGAACAACAACACGGGTACACCGGTGCAGCTTGGTATTGACGGCACTCCATACTCGACCTCCAGCAGCTCTCCCACTACCAACGATGGTTTCACCGGCGGCATGCCGTACTACTCTTTCCGCACTGCGTATCCCGCTGAGTGGAAAGACCAGGTGGGCGACACCGGCTACTGGACGCATCACAATCACACCTTCAAGTTTGGCTTTGATCTCCTGCGCAACTCGGACGAGATCAACAACCTCTTCGAGTCGAACGGCGTTTACACATATACAACCTTCGGCGATTTCTTTGCCGACATCCTGAAGCCGAACGGTACCTGCGACTCCGGCGGAACGGAATATGGCCTGGGCAAGTATGCCTGCTACTACAACTACACCCAGGGGCTGGGAACGCCGGTCTTCTCTATCACCACGATTGACTATGGATTCTTTGGCCAGGACGACTGGAAGATCACGCCGCGCCTGACGCTGAACCTTGGTCTGCGCTACGACTACGAGCATGTACCTCCGCCGTATCCGTCGCTGATCAGCACTTCACTGCTGACGACGACGTTTCCCTATGCCGCGGCTCAAATCGGCAACAAGCCGGACGACAGGAACAACTTTGGTCCTCGCGTTGGTCTTTCATGGGATCCTTATGGGACGGGCCACACGGTGGTGCGCGCCGGCTATGGGCTGTACTACGGACGCATCCTGAACGGCGTGGTTCTGAACGCATACGAAGCTGCGGGCAGCGCCAACGGCCAGTACACGATTCCGGGCATTTTCGGCGAGATTCCGAACGGAACGACGGCGCCGGCATTCCCACAGGTCATTCCCAACAACGGCTCGTACTCCACGCCGAGCGTGGACTTCTTTGCCAAGAACTTCCAGAATCCGCAGGTTCATGAGTTCGACTTCAGCGTGCAGCGCGAATTCGGTCATGGAAACTACCTGACGATGAACTACATGGGAGCGTTGGGCCGTGAGCTGCCGAACTTCCTGAACATTAACCTGAATCCTTCCGCCATGAAGGAGGGTGTGCTGACGATTGCGCCTGCAACAACAGGTGGATCGTGCGGACCGCTGGCCTGCGGAACGCAGATTTCAACGCCCTTCTACACCAAGACATTGAATACCTCCCACTACGGCAGCATCACCGAGGTGGCGAGCAACATCAACTCCAACTATCATGCGGCGGTGGTGGAGTTTCAGAACCGCGGCAACCGGTATGCGCAGTTCGACGTGAACTACACGTGGAGCCACGCGCTGGACTACAACCAGAACCAGTCGACCTCACCGAGCACGAACAACTGGTGGGATCCGAACGGTAACGCTCGGGCCAACTACGGAAACTCGGCCTACAACGTGCCGAACCGCTTTGTGGGCTGGGCGCTGCTGCAGTATCCGGGTGGCCACCATGGCTGGCAGAAGTATCTTGAAGACGGCTGGCACCTGAACCCGGTGCTGCAGGTTCAGAACGGTCTGCCGTACTCGGCTGGCGTGAGCGGCACGATTACCGGCGCGTACAGCTCTGGAGTCACGGGTTCGGGCAGCTCCGGTTACCTGCTGCAGCTTGGGCGCGATGGCGTTCAGCAACCGACGACACTCGATCTCGATGTGCGGCTGCAGAAGGACATTCACTTAACCGAACGATTCAACCTGGAACTGGTGGCGGAGGCATTCAACCTGGCCAACCATCTGAACGTGACGAGCGTGAACTCGACGGCTTACTCGATCGGCAGCTGCGCGGCTTCTGGCACTGCAGAGGCCTGCAAGCTGAGCTATCAGCCGTTTGTTGCCGGCACTACAGGCCTTACCGGCCAGTCGGGCTTTGGCGCAATCACCAACGCGGATTCCACCTTTGTGTACAGCCAGCGTCAGGTGCAGCTGGGCATGAAGTTCGATTTCTAGACAACACGCAAGAGCAAATGAATGCGGCGGCCCGAAAAGGCCGCCGCATTTTTGTTGTGCGTGAATGCTTACCAGATGGTTTTGACGGGGTATTGCTTGATTTTTGCGTCGTTGGTTAGCAGGGGGACACCGAGTTCCTGCGCTTGAGCGATCAACATGCGGTCGAAAGGATCGCCGTGGAGGTGATCGAGGTGCGCGAGGCGGGAGATGTGCTCAAGGCTAACGGGCAAAAGCGAGAAATCGAGCTTTTGGAGAAGATCTGCGATCTCGTCGATGCTCAACCCATTTGTGCTAAGTTTTCCTAAACTCATTTTGATTGCAATTTCCCAGAGCGAGACGTGGCTGACCCAACGCCTGCTTTCCCGGTCTTCTAACATCTTTTGAGTTTGCCGGGAGATTCTTCGGTCGTCGAAGATCCACCACAGAAGCGCATGCGTATCAATAAGGACTGTCACCGCTTGTGCACTCCATTTTTGTGCGATTTTTTGCGCTTGCGCGACTTCCTGGCAGCTTTCTCCTGGCTTACCATTTCCTCTGTGTAGAGCAGTGGACTTTCATTGAATGACTTTGCAATTTCTTCGTCGAGCTTTGGGTCGAAGAAATCGGGAGAAATTTTAAGTGAATTCTTGAGCATTTGCTTCGCGGCATCCCGTTCCGCAATTCTGCCAGATGGAACCTGAAGATCTACCGGTACGAGGCGCACGACGGGCTTGCCGGCGCGGGCGATGACGACCTCTTCACCTGCCTCCGCTTTGAGAATGAGCTGCGAGAGGTTTGTCTTGGCGCGATGGATGTTGACTTCCATGCGGGAAGTGTAGCATGGGTTAGCTTAGCTAGACTTAGCTAAGCTAACTATTTTCGCGACCTTTCGCCATCTCGTAGAGCTTGAGTATTGTGTTCCAGTTGCGTCCGGTACCGATGACGCCGATGGCTTTGTCGAGCGTCTTTCCGGTGAACCTGGTTTCGCCGGCTCCGTCAGGGAAATGGAAGTAGACTGCGTCGTGGTTGAGAGTGTAGCGGTCGCGGCGGCCTGGGTATTTGGTGACGATCGCGGCGAGGGCCGCTTCCGCGTCTTTACCAGCGGGGCCGGCGAGAAAGGCGGCGTGTACCAGGGCGCCGTTGGCTGCGGCTGCGGTGGCGTAAGGATTGGAGTCGATGAGGCGCTTAAGCTGATCGGTGGTGCGGACGATTACGCCGGCGGGAGCGCCCAGGTGTTTTTCGAGCGCTTTGGTGATGTCGGAGACTATTTTTTCAGGTTTGGCGCTGGTTTCAAAGACGGCGTTGCCGCTCTGGATGTAGGTTTCTACGCGCTTGTAGCCGAGCTTTTCTAGGAGTGCGCGGAAGTCGGCCATGGGGAGTTTGCCTGTTCCGCCGACATTGACTGCGCGAAGGAGGACGACGTAGGTGGGCATGGGACCACTAAGATCATGATGCATGGCGTGGATGCGCAGAGGTAGAACTCAAGTGAAAAGCATACCTCAGGGCCTGAAGGCCCAACCTATTTCGCGTGAATTATTGCCGGGGATAAATCCCCGGCCTACCAACTTCGCTACGGATAGATGCGGTGGAGGGTGCGGGCGAAGGGGATGGTTTCGCGGACGTGATCGAGGCCGCAGACCCATGCAACTACGCGCTCAATGCCCATGCCGAAGCCCGCGTGCGGGACGCTGCCGTAGCGGCGCAGGTCGAGATACCACTGGAAAGATTCGAGGGGCAGGTTGTGGGCTTCAATGCGGCTCTTGAGCAGGTCGTAGCTGGAGACGCGCTGCGAGCCGCCGATGACTTCGCCGTAGCCCTCGGGAGCGAGTACATCGAGGCATAGCGCGTAGGTTGGGTCTTCGGGGTCCGGCTCCATGTAGAAGGCTTTGACTGCAGCGGGGTAG
The DNA here is from genome assembly GCF_049510455.1 of Occallatibacter sp. Taxonomy (GTDB): domain Bacteria; phylum Acidobacteriota; class Terriglobia; order Terriglobales; family Acidobacteriaceae; genus Telmatobacter. The sequence continues at coordinate 19,558 of NZ_JBEKYX010000035.1, forward strand.
CGATGGACCATGACGGGCTTGTCGAACTGCTTGGTGAGCCAGGTTTCATCGGGTGAGCCGAAGTCGTTGCCGTACTCGAAGGCGTGTTCGAGCTCGCCTTTGGCGTGGGCTTCGTTGAGCATCTTTGCTGCTTCGTCATAGCGCAGGCGAGGGAAGGGCGGGACGATGGCTTTGAGCTTTTCAATGTCGCGGCCGATGACTTCCAGTTCCGGCGCGCGGTTCTTTACGACGCTCTGCACGATGTGCGAGAGGTAGTTCTCGGCGAGCTGCATGAGGTCGTTGAGATCGCAGAAGGCGACTTCGGGCTCGACCATCCAGAACTCGGTGAGGTGGCGGCGGGTCTTGGATTTTTCAGCGCGGAACGTCGGGCCGAAGCTGTAGACCTTGCCGAGGGCGAGCGCGGTGGACTCGATGTAAAGCTGGCCGGATTGCGTGAGGAAGGCCGGATCGCCGAAGTAATCGACGGGAAAGAGCGTGGATGTGCCTTCGCAGGCCGCGGGGGTGAGGATGGGCGGATCGGTGCGGATGAAGCCGTTCTGGTCAAAGTATTCGGCGGCGGCGCGCATGATCTCCGCGCGGATGCGGAGTATGGCGGACTGGCGCGGTGTGCGGACCCAGAGATGGCGATGCTCCATGAGGAACTCGACGCCGTGCTCCTTGAGGCTGATGGGGAATGGGTCGGACTCGGGAACGCGCTGGATGACCTGGATGTTTTCGACGTCGAGCTCATAGCCGCCGGGGGCGCGCTTGTCGGCACGGACGCGGCCGGTGACGATGACGCTGGACTCCTGCGTGAGGCCTTTGAGGGTCTCGAAGACCTCAGCGGGTACGGATTTTACGTGGGCGACGCCCTGCACGGTTCCGGTGCCGTCGCGAAAGATGGGGAAGAGCAGCTTGCCGCTTTCGCGCAGGTTGTAGAGCCAGCCTTTGAGGGTGACGGACTGGCCTTCGTGCTTGCCGAGGGTGGAGATGGTGGCTACGGGGGCGGTTTCTTCCGATTTCAAAACGATTTCTTCAGACATGGAATACTCTTGGCTTGCAATTTATTGGATTACGCTGCGGACTGTTTGTTTGGCGCGCTTGTCGCCTCGGGCGTAATCTGCTTTGATTCCTGCAGCAGCTTCTGCAATTCTGCAGGCAGCGCGGCAAACGGCTTAAACTCCGCGAAGTCCTTTTCCGTCAGCTCACGCACTTCGCCGTTGTCATTCGTCAATGGTTTTCGGTTTGCCATATTTGCGTGCCTCCCGATCGTTTGCCCTGCGGAAGCTGATCACTCGGATTCCACGTGGTTTGGGTGTAAAGCAAAGAATGTGCAATCGCCTGTTCAGATAGCCTGCCGCAACAATGCGATGTTCTCCATTACGAAACTCGGCTTCGTAAGTTGCCGAGACAAAATCAAAATCGGCAGCCTGCTCAAAACCCAGCCTGCGTTCTTTGCGATTCCGATCACTTTTGTGTGGATCAAACGTAATTTCCACTCAATAGATTTTACCTTCAAATACGTCGATGCTGTGTGACTTTGGAGACTGGCTGCATCCTGGTGGCCTGATTTATCGTCCTATGCGTATGGCTACTCCTGCGAATGCTATTGCGACTGCGCCGCACCCTACGCCTGAGGCGGAAGAGATTTACCGCCGCTGGCTCCAGTTTCTGGACGATGAGTTCACTCGGCATCACGTGCCGGAGCGACGGTCGGAGATCGTCCGCGACCAGCTTTACCAGATTTATCTTGGCCGACCGCATGGCGGAAAGCTGAACCTGACCCTGACGAGTGAGCTGCCGGGCAACGTGGTTTCGCTTACGCTGGACCCCGAGAATGTGACGCTTGAAGCCGGACATTTTAAGGATATTGACCGGAAGAAATGGGCGCCGCTGAAGCCGCTGCTTTGGTTCTGGAAGATGTTTGACCGCTCGCCGCTGGGGCTGAATCACTGGCTGGGACTACGTTTCCGGTGCATGCTGGGCAGGCACATTTTTGCGCATATGGGAACGGGCGTGCGGATTTACCACGGCGTAGATCTGACCTATGGGTACAACCTGACGATCGAGGATAATGTTGAGATTCGCCAGGGCGTGGTGCTGAACGACCGCGGCGGCATCAAGATTGGCAAAGGGGTGGTGATCGGCTCATTTGCGCGCATTTATTCGCATGCATTCGCGCTGGACGATATGGAAAACGTCTCGCTTACAGCTATTGAGATTGGCGAACAGGCGCGCATCGCAAGCCACGCTATTGTGCTGGCGGGGCAGAAGGTTGAGCCTCACGCGGTGATTGGAGACTTCCCATCTGAGAAGCGGTAGGCTGCCTAGCCAGTGCGATGCCTTGATCAGCGTCGTGGATGAGATCCAGCAATCGAACATTCGGGCTTTGTGGAGCTCGATGATGCTGTATGGGCTTTCGCCGGGCTTGCCGGAGGGAGCCTCTCAGTTTGTGACGCTTTGTTGATCGACCGGATTTGTTCCCGGCGCGGATGATAATCTGAAGTTTCCGGTATTTTGGAGCTGAAGTGTCACAGACTTTCCTTGTCATTGCCATATTCAAGTTTGTGCTGCTTGTCTTTTCGCTCAGCGTGCATGAGTGCGCGCATGCGTGGATGGCCTCGCGGCTGGGCGATCAGACGGCACGGCTGCAGGGCCGCGTCACGCTGAACCCGATGTATCACATAGACCCCATCGGAACGCTGCTGTATCCGGCGCTCACCTTATTCATATTCCGGGGCGGAGTGCTGTTTGGATGGGCCAAGCCGACACCGGTCATTACGCGGAATTTCAAGAAGATTGTGCGCGATGACAACCTGACGACGCTGGCTGGTCCGGCTTCAAACCTGCTGTTGACGCTGATTGCGTTCCTGGCGCTGGCGGGGATCGAGATTGGCGTGCCAGGGGGACGGGAGCTGGTGCTCTCGGCATTTGGCGGCATGGCGTTCAGCTCCAGCCTGGAAGCGATTGTGATTCTGGCGATTCTGGCGATTGAGCTGAACCTGACGCTTTTCTTCTTTAACCTGTTTCCTGTTCCGCCGCTGGATGGCAGCCGCATTGTGCGAAACCTGTTGCCGTATAACGCGATGCGGGCGTATGACAACATCAGCGGCCTGGCGAGCTGGTTTGTGATGATTGCGATGGGATGGTTTCTGCTGCCGCTGCTGATGAGGCCTGTGCTGGGTGTGATCTTCGGCATTCTGTACAGCCTGCCGGGACGGTAGAGAGCCGCACAGCGGCTGGGCCGCTACAATAAATGGAGCCGGAGACGGCCTTATCTTTATTTGACGACAGGCACATGTCAGAACAGCAATCCATCACTTCCAAGCCGCGCGTTTTAAGCGGGATGCGCCCTACAGGGAAGCTGCACCTGGGCAACTACATGGGCGCGCTGGCCAACTGGGTCAAGCTGCAGGATTCGGGGCTTTATGAGTGCTATTTCTTTATTGCAGACTGGCACGCGCTGACCTCGGACTACGCCGATCCTTCGCAGATTCTGCCTAACGTTCAAGACGTTATGCTCGACTATCTCGCCTCTGGGCTTGATCCGGCGAGGAGTGTGCTGTTTTTGCAGAGCAAAGTGTTACAGCACGCTGAGCTAAACCTACTACTAGGCATGATTACGCCGCTGAGTTGGCTGGAACGCGTTCCCAGCTACAAGGAGCAGCAGGAAAACCTCACCAATAAAGACCTATCTAACTATGGTTTTCTCGGGTATCCGCTGCTCATGGCATCGGACATCCTGCTCTATCAGCCCAAATTCGTTCCCGTCGGCAACGACCAGACAGCGCACGTAGAGCTAACGCGGGAGATTGCGCGGCGGTTTAACCATTTCTATTCGCTTGGAACTCATCCCCCAGCGCAATTTGTCAGCTACGAACAACTTGTAATGGAAGAGGGGCTAGAAGTAGCGCGGAAATTGAGCCCGAAGGGTGAGCCTGTTCTTAGACAGACTTTCCCTCAATCCGAGAAAGAGAGGGGCTTTTCACCGGCAGAAGTGCTACCGGAACCGCAGGTGCTACTGACGCCTTCGCCCAAGCTGCCCGGTACGGATGGGCGGAAGATGTCGAAGAGCTACGGGAATACGATTCAGCTTACAGACACTGAGCCCGAAGTCCGCAAAAAGCTCAAGACGATGGTGACGGACCCGGCGCGCGTACGGCGTACGGACCCCGGCGATCCGGACAAGTGCCCCGTAGGCGATCTGCACAAGGTGTTTTCTTCGGCAGAGACGCTGGCGAAGGTATATGAGGGCTGCCGGAGCGCAGGGATTGGGTGCATTGAGTGCAAGAGCTGGGCCGCGGATGCACTGGTGCAGGTGCTGAATCCGATCCAGGAGCGGCGGGCGAGCTTTACACCAAAGCAGGTGGAAGAAATTCTTCAGGACGGCAATGCACGTGCGTCTGCCCGAGCGGAGCAGACGATGGAAGAGGTTCGCGTGGCGATGAAGCTGGCACCGGCGCCGGCGAGAGGTTGATGAAGTGACGGATGAATCCCCCAAGCCGAACGAGATTGAACAAACTGCCGTCGAGCAGTCTGCGCCGGAGCAGAATTTCGTGGAAGCGCAAACTTCGGAGCGGCCCCAGCTGGTGCTGACGTCTCCACCTGTGCCTGCTGAGAAACCTGCTGCGAAGCCGAAGAAGGACACTGCAAAGAAGGCCGCGGAGGAGGAGAAGTTTTCTCCTTTTGACGTGATGGTGGGCCAGGTGTATGACGGGCCGCTGGACCTGCTGCTGGATCTGATCCGCAAGCAGGATATCGACGTTTACGACATTCCGATTGCGAAGATTACGGCGCAGTTTTTGGTTTACGTGAACCAGCTCAAGGCGAGCGATGTGGATGTGGCGGGCGAGTTTATCTATACGGCTTCACTGCTGATCCACATCAAGAGCAAGATGCTGCTGCCGCGCATGCCGGCAGGGCCGGAGGATGCCGCAGAAGACCCGCGCCGCGAGCTGGTGGAGCGGCTTCTGGAGCACGAGCGGTTTAAGAATGCCGCGCAGATGCTGCAGCAGAAGCAGATGCTGGAGGCTGCGGCGTGGACCAATCCCGGGGTGCGGGAGTTCAAGGACGACGTCGAGGCCGAGCCGGAGATTGCCGCCGATACGACGGACCTGGTCAGGATCTTTCAGCAGATTCTGGATCGTGCCCGTAAGCGGCCTGTTTTCAATGTGGAAGAAGATTCGGTGACGGTGGGCCAGATGATCCAGTTTCTGACTCGGCGGCTGACGATGGAGGACAAGCCGGTGGCGCTACGGCGGCTGCTGAGCCATACAAAGAGCGAGCGGGCGCTGGTGGCGGCATTTCTGGCGCTGCTGGAGCTGGTGCGGCTGCAGGCGATTCTATTGCGGCAGGATCATGCTTTCAGCGAGATCTTTATCAAGAAGAACTCGGGCTTTGAGGCTGTCATGAACGAGGCTGTGGCGGCGCGGGATGACTGGAAGTAAAGGTTATAACCGAAGTTCTAATTTGTGTTAGAATTAATGTTATTACTCAAGGAGTGAGATTTTATGGCGACAAGCTCAAAGGCCACTGCCCTTAAGATCATTCCGGTTGGCAATTCAAGTGGGATTCTCCTTCCCAGAGAAGTTCTCTCCGATCTCCATGTTGAACAGGGTGACATTCTGTTTTACACCCGCACAGAGAAGGGGTGCACATTGACCCCTTATGACGAGGAATTCGCGGCTCAGATGGAGGCGGCGCGGGAGATCATGCGGCAGAATCGCGATGTTCTTCAAAGACTTGCAGAATGATTGAACCCATTTGGATTCGCCTTGATGCGGTTCTGGCGATGCATGACGAAGCACTGGCACTGCACGGTGGCCCGAGCGGCGTCCGCGATATGGGTTTACTTGAATCCGCGCTTGCCCGTCCGAAAAATCTCTTTGCGTATGGGGAGCAATCTCCTTCACTTGCCCAGCTTGCGGCTTCCTATGCGAAGGGCATCGTTGCCAATCACCCCTTCGTGGATGGCAATAAGCGAACGGCGTTTATTGTGGCCCTAACGTTCCTCCTGCGCAATGGCTTCATTGTGACGGCGAAAAAAGAGGATCGGGTAATGACTTTCTGGAATCTTGCCTCTGGTGAGCTTTCGGAAGAGGAGCTGTCGGCCTGGTTTGAGCGCAATACGCAGCCGCGCTAAGTCGCAATCTTGCTGCTTTCCTGAATCTTTTCATTTCCCTTTCATCTTCTTGATGTATCCCTTAGCTGGTCTGGTAATGTTCCCCCGCGCATGCCCGGACGCACGCCAATTGATCAGGAGCCACACATGTCAGACCTTGCAACCACCGCGGGAGCTGCCCCACAGGGCGGATCACTACTCGATCACAAGATGAAAAAATCGCCCGCCTGGCTGAGCGGGGTGATTATTCTTATTGCTCTCCTCGGCGGCCTGGGTTATGTGGGTTTTCACATTGCGGGCGACCTGGGGAATGTGACCCTGGGCAGCACCTGGCCCTATTTCCTGCTGGGCATGGCACTGTTCATTGCGCTGGCCTTCGAATTCGTGAACGGCTTCCATGACACGGCAAATGCCGTAGCGACGGTGATCTATACGCACTCGCTGGAGCCGAACATTGCGGTGGTATGGAGCGGCCTGTGCAACCTGGTGGGTGTGTTGACCTCCGCAGGCACAGTGGCTTTTACGATCATTACGCTGCTGCCCGTGGAACTGATCCTGAAGGTGAGCTCGGGCGCGGGATTTGCGATGGTCTTTGCGCTGCTGCTGGCCGCGATTTTATGGAACCTGGGCACCTGGTGGCTGGGGCTTCCGGCTTCAAGCACGCACACGATGACGGGTTCGATCATCGGCGTGGGCCTGGCGAACCAGTTTTTGACCGGTGGAAACGGAACCTCGGGCGTTGACTGGGCCCAGGCGAGCAAGGTGGGTTGGACACTGCTGCTCTCGCCTCTTGTGGGCTTCGCCGGCGCGTTTCTGCTCTTCCTGTTTTCGAAAGCGACCGTCAAGTATCCCGCGCTTTACGAGGCTCCGAAGGACAATACGCCGCCGCCTTTCCCGATTCGCATTCTGCTGGTGATTACGTGCACGCTGGTCAGCTTCTTCCACGGATCGAATGACGGGCAGAAGGGCATGGGCCTGATCATGCTGATCCTGATCGGCACGGTGCCGACGGCATACGCGCTGAACCACGCAGTAAGCGCACACGACATTCAGGACTTTATTGCGGCGAGCGAGCGAGCGGTTTCGATCATCGATGCTCACTCCGACAAGAATGCGACAGTGGGAGACCCTGCAAACGAACTGACGGATTACCTGAAGACCAAGAATTTCACACCTGGGACGCTGACGGCGCTGCGCATGGAGATCCAGAACCTGGAAGGCGACGTAAACGCCTACGGCGACTACAAGCGCGTTCCGGCCAACAAGCAGACCAACGTTCGCAACGGCATGTATGTGACGAGCGAGACGCTGCGGGTCATGGCCAAAAATCATGCGGTCAGCTTTAACGCGGGTGAGCAGGGAGCTCTGGACAATTACAAGAAAAAGGTGGACACGGCGACCAAATTCATTCCAACGTGGGTGAAGGTAGCCGTGGCGCTGGCGCTGGGCCTGGGTACGATGGTGGGCTGGAAGCGCATTGTAGTGACGGTGGGCGAGAAGATCGGCAAGGAGCACCTGACGTATGGGCAGGGCGCTGTGGCCGAGCTTATGGCTGCTTCGACCATCGCTCTTGCCGACTTTGGCGGGCTGCCGGTGAGTACCACGCATGTACTGAGTTCGGGCATCGCGGGCACGATGGCGGCGAACAAGAGCGGCCTGCAGCTTTCGACGATCCGGAACATTGCTGCGGCCTGGGTGTTTACGCTGCCGGCGGCGGCTCTGCTGTCGGGCCTTCTGTTCTGGCTCTTCCGCATGATTGCAGGTAGCTGATTCCTCGTTTTGATTGGGCATCTACTCCAGGGCGTCCGTAACCGCGGACGCCCTTTTCTTTTGCGGCAAAGAATTTGCGGAGGGATTCGGCGGCTTGTGCGGTATATTGGCTGCGAGTTTTTTCCCCGCAAAGATGCGTTTTGAATCTTTGAAACACGATTCCCAGCTACTCAAAAAGGAGAATTTCTTTGGCTACTCCTACCCCTGTGCCCGCACCCGCGCCTAAATCCGGCGGCGCGCTGAAGATTGTCCTCATCGTCGTTGGCGTCTTTGTCCTGGTCGTGGTTCTCGTTCTGGGCGCGCTGGCGTTTATTGGCTACCGCGTGATGCACGATATGGGGCACGCAAGGAACAAGAGCGAGGTAAAGATTCTCGGTTCTACCGTGTCGACTGTAGATTCGGGTTCATTTACCGCGGACGACCTGGGTGTCGCCATCTACCCTGGGGCAACGCCTGCAGAAGGCGGATCGAAGATGGAAGTGCTTACCGCCTCGATCGTCACCGCGGTCTACCTTACCCCCGATCCTGTTTCGAAGGTGGAAGCCTTCTATAAGGACAAGTTCGGCACCGTGGCCACCGACTTCAACATGGGCGACACCGCAATGATTGTGCATAAGGTGAACGACAAAGAGACCATCAACGTGACGTTGACGAACAAGAACACAAAAGACGGCAAGACCAGGATCATGATTCAGCACACGAAAGCGAAATAAGACGCTTCAAAACAGCGGGCTTGCGCTTGTGGCCGGGCGCGAGGGCAGGCCTTTGCTTTTGCTTAGCTCATGAACATGCCGCCGTTGACGTCGAGTACGTGGCCGGTGATGTAGGCGGCGGCGTCCGAGGCGAGGAACGCGACGGATTGCGCGATGTCCTTGTCGGTGCCGGCGCGGCCGAGGGGAATCTGCGTGAGCATGGCCTCGCGGACCTTCTCATCCAGCACAGAGGTCATGGCGGTTTCGATATAACCGGGAGCGACGGCGTTGACGGTGATGTTGCGTGAGGCCACTTCGCGGGCGAGCGAACGGGTCATGCCGATGAGTCCGGCTTTCGAGGCGGCGTAGTTGACCTGGCCGGCCTGGCCGGTGCGGCCGACAACCGAGGTGATGTTGATGATGCGGCCCCAGCGATTGCGAAGCATGGGGCTGAGCAGGGCCTGGGTGAGCAGGAATGCGCCGGTGAGATTGGTGGCGAGAACCGAGTCCCAATCGTCGCGCTTCATGCGCAGCACGAGCGTGTCGCGGGTGATTCCGGCGTTGTTGACGAGGATTTCGACCTTGCCGTAGCGCTCGAGGATGGCTTTTGCGCCGGATTTGATGGAGTTTTCGCTTGCAACGTCGAGCGAGAAAGCTGCCGCCTGGCCTCCGGCGCTTTCGATTTCCGCGACAGCTTCGGCAAGTTTGGCTTCATTGCGCGCGGCAAGAGCCACGGTTGCGCCCAGGCGGGCGAGTTCAATGGCAACGGCGCGGCCGATTCCCTGCGATGCGCCTGTGACGAGCGCGATTCTTCCCTGCAAATTGATCATGCGATGTCAGCTTTCGTCAGCGCGAAATGTGCGCGCCCGAAGGACATTGTATAAGGACAGGTTTGCTTGCTCGAATGGCCCGGCATCCGGGAAAGATTACGCAGAGGAGCATCGGTAACCCGCAACCTTGTTACCCCGAGGCTCATCTAACGGTCTAAGTCTTGGTGTCCCAAGACGTTTAGACCTATTTAGATTCCGGGAGCCACTTGAATGTCTTTTCTTCGCGCTGCGGCGCTTCCTTTTTTCGCTTTCGCCCTGTCGCTGGCGCCTCTCGCAACGGGCCAACCGGATGCGGCTGCACCCGCTTCAGTTCCCGCACCCGCGGGAGGACCGGCAACGGCAACGGTGCCTGCGCCTGCGCTTGCCTCCTATACCGAGCTGCTCAAGCCCTCGCTTGCGAGTCTGTATGCAACGCTGGCAGACCTGAAGCTGGATAAATGGAAAAGCGGCAACGTGCGCGCCGAGGCCGAGCACGATACCGCTTCCATTGTGGATGACCTGAACCAGAAGATACCCGATCTGCTCAAGGATGCTGACGCCGCGCCGACGCGCACTGGCGCTGCGCTGCCCCTGGCGCGCAACTTCGCGGCGCTTTACGATGTTTCGCTGCGCGTGCTGGATGCCGCGCGCATTGCCGCTCCCGCAGACCAGGCAGCGAAGATCCAGGACGCAATGAATGGACTGGCCGCGGCAAACCGCTCGCTCTACGACCGGCTGGAGCAGGGCTCAAAAGCGCAGGAAGTGCGTATCGGCGATCTCGAAACGAAGATCAAGGTGCAACAGGAAGCCGCCGCGCACGCTGTGCCGGTGGCACCGCCTCCACCGGCCTGCCCTGCGCCAGCGGCAAAAAAGCCTGCCGTGAAGCGCAAGCCTGTGGCCAAGCCCGCGACGCAGCAGGATAGCGGGTCTTCCGGGTCTGGAAGCTCGACGCAGCCGAAGCCGCAGAATTAGCCGCATGCAAATAGGAACAAATGAAAAGGGCGGCTCCATGGAGCCGCCCTGCCAAGTTGTGGAGGACTGATTCGGATGGACCAGTTATCCTCTTTGATCGCCGAGTCTCCCGATTAGCCTGGTTTCGCAGGCCCTCCGCTCTCAACCATTTCTTTAAGTATTAAGCTCCCGCGGTCATCCGAACGAACCTCGCGGATTCCTTCGTCAAACATTGGCTACTCCCTCCTTTGGAGGATTTCTCCTCCGTTGCGCCCTTAAGATTCGGCAAATGGGAGAGCTGTTGCCTGCGGTGTGGATGTCCCGAAACCAGATTATGAGACAAAACAGCCGATAACTTTTTATAGAACGAAATGCCGACTTGATCCGTCTCATAAACGTAACCACTGCTTTGCTATGCAAGGGGCAAGATGCGCAGCGAGCTGGTTTGTAGCCCTTCTTTGTTTCTAACATATACGGATAGCATCAGCCATTCATTCGCTCAACTGAGCAGCCGGTATTTTATGCACAATTTTTGCTTCTCTGCTTATCGCAGTATTCGTTTGCTTGTCGTTGGAATTTTCTTTGTAGCGGTCCAGTGCGTGGTTCACTCGCAGTCCGCGGGCGCAGTGGTTGGGCCGGGCAGCATTAGCGGCACCGTTGCGGACCCAACGGGTGCGGTGATTCCACAGGCCGCCGTAACCGCTACGCGCGCGGGGCATGCGCCCATCAAAACAACATCGGACGGCGTGGGGCATTATTCCTTTCCGCAGCTTGCGCCCGGTTTGTATGCGATCGAGGCGCAGGAGCCCAACTTTCATCCTGCGCGCAAAGAAGGCGTTCGTGTGACGCCAGGCGCAGCGGTCACGCTTACGATGACGCTGGCGATTGAAGCGGATCAGCAATCCGTGACAGTTTCCGCAGACACGCTGGATGCGAGCCCGGAGAAAAATGGCGGTGCGATTGTGCTGAAGGGCGAGGATCTGCGCGCGCTTTCTGACGATCCCGACGAGCTTTCAACACAGCTTACGGCCATGGCCGGAGCCGATGCGGAGACGGGCACGCAGTTTTATGTGGATGGATTTACGGCGACGAAACTGCCTCCGAAATCCGCCATTCGCGAGATTCGCATCAACCAGAATCCTTACTCGGCGCAATATGACTCGCTGGGATTTGGCCGCATTGAGATTCTCACCAAGCCGGGTGCGGACAAACTGCATGCCGAGTATTGGATGCAGGGCAACGATTCGCCGTGGAACGCGCAAAATCCTTTTGTGACCGAGCAGCCGCCGTATTACATGTACCAGTTCGACGCTGACGTGAACGGCCCTGTGGGCAAGAATGCCTCGTACTTCTTGAGCGTCTGGCATCGGCAGGCAATCAACGTTTCGGTTGTGAATGCGGAGATTCTGGATGACTCGCTCAACCAGGCGCCGTTTACACAGGCGATCAGCACACCCGGATCGGGGCTTTTTGTAACGCCGCGCTTTGACTGGCAGTGGGGCAAGGTACACACGCTGAGCGTGCGCTACATACTGGACCGCAGCACGGCTCAGGACTCCGGCGTGGGCCAGTTCCAGCTTGCGTCACAGGCTTTTAACAGCACCCAGACGGAGCAGGTGCTGCAGGTGACCGACTCGCAGGCGTGGAGCGCCAAGGTTCTCAATGAGGTGCGCTTTCAATACACTCGCGATCGCAACAACCAGATTCCGCAATCGACGGAGACGACGCTGGCGGTGCAGGGAGCATTTACCGGCGGCGGCAACAACACCGGCGTCAGCCGCGATGCACAGGATCACTACGAGTTTCAGGATATGCTGCGCATCAACCACGGCCCGCATGACATCACTGTCGGCGGACGGCTGCGCGTGATCCGCGATTCCAATTACTCGACAGCGAATTACAACGGGCAGTTTACCTTTGCCTCACTGGCGGCCTATCGGATTACCGAGCAGGCCATGCAGCAATGCGCACAGAACCCGCAAAACTGCCCGACGCCGGCGCAGATCCAGGCAGAGGGCGGCGGAGCCAGCCTGTTTTCGCAGACCATGGGGAATCCTAGCATCGTGGTCAGCATGGCGGATGCGGGCATTTTTGCCGAGGATAACTGGAAGATAACTCCCAGCGTAATCCTTAGTCCCGGACTACGCTTTGAAACGCAGACGGGAATGCATGACCACGCAGACTTTGGCCCGCGGCTTGGAATTGCATGGTCGGTTCCAGGCGGCGCCAATAAGCCTCCGCGCGCAGTGATTCGCAGCGGTTCGGGATTCTTCTATCAGCGCTTCACCTCGGCGGGCCTGCTGCAGGCCGAGCGGCAGAACGGAGTTACGCAGACTGCCGTGGCGATCACCGATCCGGATTTTTATCCGGGCACCTGCACGGCGAATCCGCCGCCAGCGGCATGCAGCGGCGGCTCGCAAAGCGCGCCCACGATCTTTTCGATCAACCCGAACCTGCGCGCGCCCTACCTGTTCATTGCGGGGCTTGGCGTGGATAAGTCCATTGGCAAGTATGTCTCGCTTTCAGCAAACTATCTCTACTCGCGCGGCGATCACCTGTTTATCACACGCAACATCAATGCGCCTCTGCCGGGAACCTACAATCCAGACGATCCCACGAGCGGCGAGCGCCCGCTGGGCACAGATGAAAACATCTACCAATACAACTCGCAGGGAGACTCGGCGCGCAACCGCTTGAGCATTAACGGCAGCTTCAACACCAAGAAGACCGGCCTTTGGGGCTACTACACCATCAGCAAGGCCCAGGCCGACACCTCCGGCCTGACCAGCTTTCCATCCAACCAGTACGACATTCATGCGGACTGGGGCCGCGCCTCGTACGATATTCGCAACCGCGCGTTTGTGGGCGGCTATGTGCGCCTGCCCAGCCACTTCTCCATCAATCCACTCATCCTGTACCAGTCCAGCTCGCCGTTCAATATTGTGGTGGGCGAGGACTTGAACGGGGACACGCAATTCAACGATCGTCCCGCCTTTGCCACGGACCTGACGCGGCCCAGTGTTTATGCCACCAAGTGGGGCACCTTTGACGCCGATCCCATCGCCGGGCAAAAGATCATTCCCATTGACTACGGCAAAGGGCCGGGATTGATTGTTGCGAATCTGCGCCTGAGCCGCAGATTCAGCTTTGGCCCGGTGCTGCCGGAAGATCCCGCGCCGCCGGAGGCCGCGGCTGCCGCAACGAATGCGAACTCCAGCGCCAAGCCAGCGGCCAAGCCGGAAAAGAAAGAGATCGAGCGCCGGTACACGCTGGGTTTCGGCGTCTCCGCGCAGAACATTTTCAACCATCCGAATTATGCGCCACCGGTGGGTGTGCTGGGCTCAACGCTCTTCGGTGAGTCCACCGCGCTGGCCAGCACCAATGGCAACAGTTCCGCGAACCGGATCGTCGATGTGGAGACGTTCTTCCGGTTCTGAGGAAAGAATCGCAGACCGGACCTGCGCGATTCACTCACCGGCCGCTGTGGCCTCATCGCCGAAGTGAAGCCTGCGATGGAAGAGATCGAGCGCGAGACCGAAGCAACTGCGTGCCAGCTCCGGGTCGTAGCGTGGGCCTTCGTCGCGCAGAAAGGCATGCGCTCCGTTCACCTCGTGCCAGCTCAAGCGCGTGCCCAGCTCGTTGAGGCGATTGAGAATCTTCATGCGGCCTTCGAGCGGAATGTGCGGGTCCTGCCGGCCCCAGACCATGAGCAGCTCGCCCTGAATCTCCTTCGCGCGTTCGAGTGAGTTGTCGTTCGCGCCTTTGCCCAGGCCCTGCTTATGAATGTCCGTGGCGTAGAAGCAAACTGTGCCGCGCACATCGGGCTGAAATGCGGCGCGAAAGGCCAGATGGCCGCCGATGCAGATGCCGATTGCGCCAAGCTGCCCGGTGCAATCGGCACGCGACTTCAGGTAATCGAGAACGGCGCGGGCATCGGCATCGTAGCTGGCCAGCTCCTTGGCTGTCTTCAGCGCATTACCGCGATCGGAGCCTGCCTGGTCGTATTGAAGAACAGTGCCCGGCGCTTCAAACTCGTGATAAATCTCCGGCGCGGCAACTATGTAACCGTGTCCTGCAAGCTGCGCGGCAATGCGATGAACAGGATTTGTGATCTGGAAGATCTCCGAATATAAAATGACGCCTGGATAACGGCCCGGCGCCGCAGGCCGCGCGATATGCGTGCGCATCTGTCCATAGGAAGTGGACAGATCCGCAATTTCATCGACCACAATCATCTGGTTGCTCCTGTATGCACGATAAACCTATCACGCTTGAGGCAATCGCGATCCCGGATGCATTCCCCGCAAAGGCCGGACGGCGAATGAGTGTTTTCTCAGCTTTCGACAAGGATTCTGGAAAGCAAACTGCGCCTTGAGTCTGCAGGAGGAAAGCAATGCATATTCACGGTGCTTCAATGAATCACTCCGCCGCCCATCTCAACTCGATGGCGGGCGCGGAGAAGGCCGCGGAGGCGCAGCGTGCTGCCGAACTTCGCAAAAAACTACTCAAAGCGTCCGCACAAACCGAGGGCCTGCCGGATTCCGATGAGAATCTTCTGATGGGTCACTGGCTCGATTCGCATTCCGGCCAGTCGCAGGGCAACGATGAATACCGCCCTTCGAACCGAGGTTAGGATACTAACCTGTAATGCACCGGCAAACATTTTAGGACTGCACGACGATTGTTTGATCCATCCATCCGCGTCTATCCTGTCATCGCAGGATCGCCAGACCAGGAATGGAGTCGAACATGGACAAGGCCAGTAAGAGTGAAATCAAAATCGCCAAAAATGGTCCGTATATTGTCACGAATGCGCTTCCGCTGTCGCTGTACACCATTGGAGTCAATGAGCAGGCGGAGTCCGTACGGTGGGAAGAAGGAAAGCACTTTGAAGTGACATCGCAGTATGCTCTTTGTCGTTGCGGCCAATCGAATCACAAGCCGTTTTGCGATGGATCCCATGCAAAAACGGGCTTTGATGGAACAGAGACTGCCAGCCGCGCGTCATACGCGCGGCAAGCAAAACACATGGAGGGTGAGACGGTCGTTCTTCACGATGCGGAGCACTTATGTGCCTTTGCCCGCTTTTGTGACCGTGACGGCTCCATCTGGAAGCAGATCTCGGAGACGAGTTCTCCCCAGGTGAAGGAAGCTGTGGAACGCGAAGCAAGCCACTGTCCTTCCGGCCGGCTGGTGATTGAGGACAAACACTCGCACGTCAAGATCGAACCGCATCTTCCCGAGTCCATCGGACTTGTGGAAGACCCTGCACAGGGCTGCAGCGGTCCCCTTTGGGTGCGCGGAGGAATCCCCATCACTTCAGCCGACGGAGAAGTGTATGAGGTCCGCAACCGGGTGACCCTATGCCGGTGCGGCCAATCGTCCAACAAGCCTTTCTGTGACGGGAGTCATGCGAGCGTGAAGTTTCAGGATGGGCTCACTTAGAAAAGTGTGAAGCTATCCGGCTAAAGGTGCAAAATGAATCATGCTTCAACGCTATCCATTTCTGGTTTTCGCTCTTTCGCTATTCGGGTTTTGGTTTTCGGTGTGGGTTGGCGCGTTTCTTATGGTGCGGCTGCGGCCGGTCAAAGAGAGCGAACGGCAAGACCTTGACCTCGCAGTGAGTGCAAGTCTGACTCTTCTGGCCCTGATCATCGGGTTTGCCTTTTCGATGGCGGTGAGCCGATACGATATGCGCAAGAGTTATGAAGAAGAAGAGGCCAATGCGATTGGAACAGAGTACGCCCGTGCAGATTTGCTACCTGGGGACTCTGCGGTGAAAGTACGTCAATTGCTGGTTCAATATCTGGACCAGCGCGTGTTGTTCTATACGGTCACAGATGAGCAGCAGCTTAACTCGATTGCCGCAGAGACAACGAAGCTGCAGAGCGAGATGTGGTCAACCGTGCAAAGCGCAGCCAGGGAACAGCCTACTCCTGTTGCCGCGCTGGCAGTTGCCGGCATGAACGATGTGCTGAACCGCCAGGGCTATACGCAAGCAGCATGGTGGA
>NZ_JBEKYX010000036.1:0-35662 GCF_049510455.1 Occallatibacter sp.
AAAGCAGAGCTGCTCTATCTGCCGCCCTACTCGCCCGACCTGAACCCCATCGAAAAGGCCTGGTCCAAACTCAAACAACTTATGGGTGCCAGCAAAGCACGCTCCGTCATAGCCCTCGACCAGGCCATCGAAACGCTACTTCCTCAGATCACCGACCACAATGCCCAGGCTTGGTTCAGACTTCGATTCGGAAAGCCACAATAACTGTGAAAATGATCTAAAGGCCCATGCCGAAGCAGCTTGTTCATGTTTCGCACGAGATCGCGGCTTTGCGCTTCTGTTGCCGCACCGGACAAAATCGCCCAGGGTTGCGGCTCGATCCATAATGTCGATTCGCCCAACCAACCCAGCGTAGGCCCAAGCCACGCGCGCCGAAACCATTTTCCATTCCATTGTGCTCGTGTTGCTTCGCGATGCTGGTCCGCGCTTTTACGTACATCCTGCGCAAGCTGTGGGTTATTCCGCGCATAATCCAGCAGGCGCGCGTATTCGTCGAAGACCCATCCCGCCATTGCCGAGTTCAGCACGCTCTCGCTCTCTTCCATGCATTCCTTCATTGCAGAACTCGCCCATGTATAGATCAAGCCATCGTTCCAGTCATCTACCAGCATGCGCATGACACCGTGCTTTCCGACGCCCACGTCCCTCACCTGATGGCGATAGCAGCTTTCCAACAGTTCGCTCACGAGCGCGGTGCGGCTGGCAGTAGCTGAAAATCGCATTGGAATTTTCTCGTTCAGGAAATCCAGATCGCGCGTCGCCAGCACGTACTCGGTTGCCGTCCACAGCAGCCACAGCGGCAGATCACTTGCTTTGTCGGACTGCATCGGCGCGACTACGCCGTGGCCCACAATGGCGTACGGTAGAGAACCGTCATCGCGTATTTCCTTAAGCGTGTAGCGCAGAACGCTCTTTACGATCTCTGGATTACTGAAGAGGAACGGCAGACAGTGCTGCAACGGGTCGCGAGGCGCGCCGTGAAATCCCATCGTGTACTGATAAAAACCATTCTGATTCAGAATGTGTTCTTCAAAGAAGTCATCGTAGGTCTGACTGCTCCTTAAGTAATAGTGATTCCATGTTGCCTCGCGCTTGATCCACGGCTCTGCGGGCACATCAAAGTGCATTCCGTTTCGTTTCCACTCTTCACTTGAGCTGCGCAGCACTGAATCAGCGGATCGCTCATATTTGCCGATTAGCACGTCGAGTGAAAAGCCCTGCGGTAGATACCCGTAAAGAAAGCTGAGCGTGCGCGATTCTCCGGCGCGCGCGTCGCCGTTTTCAATCTTGTTCAAAGGCTACTTCAAGCTGGTGGGGTTCGCCGCGCCGCCTGCGCCAAAGAAAGAAGCTGAGTCAGAACTGAGCCCGCTTGCTGCACCATCCAGCGAGACCAGAAATGTTTGCGGTACCTCAAGGCTTTCGAAGTCAGTTCCTGGCCTCAGATCCTCAATCGGCTTATAAAACCCATTGGGACTGGCCTTCAATATGGCTTTTGTCCGCTCCCACGTAGCCTCTTCATTCGCAGCACGCCCAGAAAAGTTCTTTGTGTCAAGCAGCCCTCTGCCGCCGGCGATGCGTGTCACGTGGTGACCGAACCGGCGCCCCATATCTCGGCGCCATTCCGTCTGCGTACGCTTTCCGTATGTGCCCTCGAGTGCCGAGCGAAAGGAAAATTGAAAAGGCTGACATCCCCAGTACTCAACCCATCGCAGCGTAGCCGGCGCGTCTTTATGATTGCACACAGTAACCTGCGAGATCAGAACCGGATCATCCCCAAACGGCGCGTGAATCACCTGATCGACTGCATAATTCCTGCTCGCAATCTTTTTGCGGTAATATCCGATTCCAAAGGTGCGATCGAAGCCCGTGTTGCTGCCGTCGTAGTAAGTGCTTAGCAACTCTTCGCCGTCCGTCAGGTATCCCAGGCCGCCTCCGAATTGGTTCATCTCAGGGTCGAAATCATTCAGGAACTTTGGAGATCCCTCATCCTGACGGACGCGAACGTGGCCGTAATTCGACGCTATGGCGATGATGCGATCATTCCCGACCTGATGAATATGCTCCGTGGGGTTTAATATGCCTGGCCGCACATCTGTCACTGCGCGCGGATCTGTTGTCTGGTTAGCAGTGTAGCGAAAGGCAGGCAGGCCGAATTCGTCTTCCGTCCATACACCGAAATTGCCAGAACCATACTTTGTGAGCAGGTCGGGCCGCGCTGCTATATCCATGGGCCAAATATCAGCTCCATCCATGCTGCCAGCGACTGCAAGTCCCAACGAGCTGCGCATAAAATCCCTTCTTGTCGCTTTCATGGCCACGCCCTTTTACATCGATGAATTATGCCATCCGATTGTATGCGGGAATCAATCCTTGGTACAGAGTTTCCCAGATATCGAAGGCGTTGCATCGAAAGCAGGCCATGTGGAACCACACACATGTGTGTGTAGTGTCCTCTATATCGATTCGAGCCTTATTTTTGTACTCTCACAGTTGTGTTGCAGATCTGACCTGCACAGTTCTCAGTGATCTAAAAGGACGGCTAATATGGCAAGCATCTCAATCATCGGGGCATCTGGCGCTGTTGGCAGCACACTGGCGACGCACATCCTTCGTAGTGGATTGTTGCAGCAGGGCGACCGGCTTCAACTTGTGGCGCGTGGAGCGGGCTCCAGTTCGATGAAGTTATTGAGCATGCGCGTTGACCTGCTGGATGCATTTGACGATCAAGGTATCAACATCGAGGTTGTTGCAAATATTGAAGACCTGGATGGAGATATTGTTATTGTTTGTGCCGGAGTAGCTTCAAAGGATATCGACCGCCGCGCGTGGGGAAGAGCCAATTGTGGCATGTATGAATCGATCGCTGAAACATGTTTGCAGCGGGTTCCTGATTCCTTCTTCATCATCGTCAGTAATCCGGTCGAGCTTGCAGTGCGCATTTTCTCCGAAAAGCTGGGACGCAAGCGTGTTATTGGGATGGGAGCAGAACAGGATTCTCTTCGTTTTTCGCGAGCATTAGCGCGCGACCTCGGCATAAGCAGGCACGACATATCCGCTTCTGTTTTGGGTGAACATGGCCAGGCGATGGTTCCTCTTTGGAGCAGCGTTGAGTTAAGTAGGACAGACGAGCGTCTTCTGGCGCGTCTCGAAGCCATGCGAATTCAAAGCAAAGCAACTCCACTCGCTCAAAGAGTAGCGGAATTGAAGAGCGACGTGCTGAATCTTGTCCAGAATGGACAGATCAACGAAGCGTATGAAGCTACGAGGAGAGAGTTGCCCGATGCACGTATTTTCGTGCAGCCATTCATCACATGGAGCACGATACATTCGACGCCGAATGCAACGGCAAATGCCACTCTTCGTTTTCTGGCGGCGCTCCTGTCCCAACAACAATCGCAGCTTCACGGTCAAGTTTTACTCGCAGGAGATTTCGACGGCATTCATGGAGTTTGCGGTGTTCCTGTCACTGTATGCAACGAAGGCTGGAAAATTAGAGAGCTTGAATTGCTCACGAACGAAGAAAAATCAAAGATTACGCAGGCGGCGGCGTCTATTGAAAGATATGTCGCGGAAGTTCGTTCAGCTCAGCCAGGCACTCCGCTGCTTCAGACCGCAAATGCCGCTGCTATGAACGCTATTTCAATCGCTCCCGCAGAGGACATCTTGAACAAATCCGCAAGCCTCTGCCCGGCATGAGTCATTGCTCCATTATCTCTTTGTGTGAGATACAGAAGCGGCTGCAATGAGCGCGTCGTCTCCTGAGCTTTGCGTGCTGGCGTCGATGGTTCCGTAAGGAGCCGCCCATGCGACGCCTATGCCGTAATCGGGCGGCTCCATGCCAGCCCAGACGCTATCAGCGTTTGCAAGAAGAAATGTCTTATATCGCGGCGATGGAGATACGTGATACAGCAAAGCGAGATTGCGTGCGAAGATGCCTTTGAACTGCGTGCCATCACCGCCGCATTTGGGCTCGCAGGGGTCATGAAGAATGCCGTGTGCGTCGGTCAAGGTGGGGCTTGAGAGTGTTGCTGCGGCGATGGAGTCAGCCTGAGCTAGAAGAGGCGCTTCATGGGTGCGCGTGTACAGCTCAGACAGACCTCCAAGGATGACTCCCTGGTTGTAGCTCCACGTAGTCCGGTGGTTGTTGACACACTGTGCGTCGAGGCCGTCATTGATGAGATGGTCCGCATTGATCATGCCTGTGTGTGAAAACCACTGCCACTCGCGATTGGCCCAATCAAGATAGTAGGCTTGCTGTTTTTTGTTTTTCTCGCGCGTGAGCAGGTGTGCGGCAACGGAAAGAAAAAGCTCGTTGGCGATTGCGTTTTTGTACTTTCTCTCTTTGCTCCACCAGATCCCGCCGGAACAGGTTGTATCCCAGCCTTTGGCCATGTCTTCAAAGATCGATGCAGACATGCGCAGGTGCTGCGGATCGTGGGTGATGTCGTAAACATCAATCCACGCAAGCGCCCACCAGCCTTCATCATCGTAATAGTCGTTAAGATAATCGGCGAACTTATGCTGGGCCGCGGAGAAAGTAGTGGGGAATACGTCTGCGTATTGCTTGTCGCCGGCTATACGTTTGTAGTCCGCGAGAGCCGTGATGGCATTGGCGGAGTTCCACCAGCCGGTGGTTTTATAGAGTCCGGTTGTGGGGTCATACCACGATTGAAGGTGCGCGATGCCGAGCGCGGATCGTTTTTGATAAGAGGCGGCTTCATTCGCGTTGTCACTTGCCTGTGCTACAGCGAGGTGAAATGACATTGCGAGGAGGATGCAGCAAACAATCCATTTGTAACCCTGAATGGATGGCATGATGTTCTCCCGCTGAATCTATTGTTCGTTGTCAGACATGGACGGAGGAGCGTCGGACGGACTGCTGCCCCAATTCTTGTTGGGCAACGGCCCCATGGTGAGAATAAGTTCGCCGCCATTCGCTATGTCTGCGTGATCGAACCATGGCTTATTCCACGGATGACCATTAAGAGTGGCTGACTGGATATACATGTTTTTTGCGGAATTGTTATGAGTGGTGATGGTGAAGGTTTTTCCGCTGCCGAGGTGAATGGTTGCCTGATCGAAGATGGGGCTGCCAAGAATGTATGCGGAACTTGAAGGGTCGACAGGATAAAAGCCCAGTGCGCTCATGGCATACCAGGAGGCGGTTGAGCCCTGGTCATCCATGCCGGGGAATGCATAGCCGGTATGGTCGCTGCCGTACATCTGCTCAAGAATCTGCCGCGCGAGCTTCTGAGTTTTCCATGGCTGGCCGCCCCAGTCGTAGTAATACGCAGCCTGCTGGTCGGGCTGATTTCCCTGTACATACTGGCCTATGACGCCGGTGCAATCGCGGCAGATTCCCTTTGCAGTGTAAGGCGTTGAGAAGAATTCGTCGAGCTTGGCGTCGAATTTGTCGCGACCTCCAAGCAGATTGATAAGCCCGCGTACGTCATGCGGAACGAGCCACAGTGTTGACCAGCCCGAGGCTTCTTTCATCATGAAGTTGTAGTAAGGCTCGCGGGGATCAAAGGGCGAAATCCACTGGCCATCTTCGGTTTTTCCGCGGATGAAGCCGGTAGACGGATCGAAGACGTTTTTGTAGTTATGTGCCCGCTCCAGAAACATCTTGTAATCGTCTTGCTTTCCGAGCTTGAGTGCATATTGCGCGAGCGCATAGTCATCCCAGCTGTATTCGAGCGTGGTGGCCGCGCCTGCTTTGCCGCCGGCATAGGGCGGGCTGGGATTGCCCTTGGGGATGAAATCGGAGATCCAGCCGCGCTGGATGTATTCAGCGAGATGGCCACGCGGTCCTTTGGGGTCCATCGCGTTTTTGCGCAGATACTCATATGCTGAGGCCCAGTCGAAGTTGAGTCCGCGTTTCCAATCGCCGAGATACATGAAGATGGCATTGTCGCCGTGAAATGAAGTTGCCATGTACCCGGATTCACGCGCGCGATCAAGTTGCGAGCGAAGAATATCGAGCTTGGTGTCGGGTTCGAAGAGAGTAAGCAGAACAATCTGGTTGCGACCGGTATCCCAGAAGGGAACAGTGTCGTAGCGGTCGTATTCCGCTGTGTGAAGCTCGTGATCGAGACCAGTAAACTGTTCCCCTTTTTTTGCAATCAGGTGCGGGCTTGCGAAGGAATGATAGAGGCAGGAGTAAAAGAGCATGCGCTGCTTTTCCGTGCCTCCCTTCACTACGACTTGATTCAGCTTGGCGGCCCATGCATCTTCAGCCTTATGCTTAACAGCGTCGAAATTCCAGTCGGGATCCTCGTTGTGGAGCCGCGCCTCCGCAGCCTCAAAGCTGACCCCGGTGGCAACTTTCAGGAGGACTTGTTCGCCTGCAGTGGTGGCATAGTGCAGATAGGCTCCGGAGAATGGTCCGGAGATGGTACGGCTCTCGGGCTCAACATCGCTGAATCCAATAAGAGGATCTCGGTTGCGCGATGGAACTTGTTTGAAGACGCCGAAGGACTGAAATGGTTTTGAAAACTCGGCGATGAAAAAGGATTTACCGTTGGCAGATTTACCGCGCACTGTGTGGTCATTGACGACTTCAACGTCGCCACCGGAAAAACCCAGATCGAGAAGGATATTTGCCTTCTCTGATTGCGGAAATGTGAAGCGGAAGATGCCGGTCCAGGTGGTGGCGGTTAGTTCGACTCGTGTGCGGTAGTCATCGAGATAGACACTGTAGTAGCCGGGCGAAGCCTTTTCCTGTTTCTTGTCGTAGACCGAGCCGCTACGCTCGGGGGGCACGGTCCAGTCGCCGACGACCGGCATAACTGTCGGGCTATCGTCAGCTCCGCTGGAAAATCCATACATCGTGCGGTTGGAATAAAAGTACGACGCGCGGACTCCTGCGGGATAACTGAGGTCAAGATTGGCGTTGATAGGCGCAAGCTCCGTGGAACTGTGCGGCAGGCGCGCACCGGGCGACGTGAAACCGGAGTATAGTTGCTCGCCAGGAGGTGGGGCGTTGCCAATCAGCTTCTGATCGTCCAGCGGTGCGGTTCCAACAAGGCCGTTGGCGTAAGTAATCGGCGGCTTATCTGGCTTTAACGTGCTTTGCGCATGTGTGAGCGCCGCTGAGATGAGCGCCGAAAGAAACAACGGGCCAAGCTGCCTCGAGAATTTATTTGCGGCAATCATCGATTTATCCCCAGATGAAAAAGAGGGCAGGCAGATGAGCAACCACTGCCTGCCTTGGCTACGTTAATCCATGTCGCTTATGCGGCAGGGACGAGAGTGACGGCAAGAACTACCACGTCACGATTTGCAGGGAGGCTGATGCTTTTGATGGCTTTGGATGAGTCGAGCGAAAAGGAGTAGGCATGCGTATAGAAGGGATTCCCATCCTTGCTGCCGTCGCCCATGACCCGGTACTGCATTTCCGAAGCAACAGATTCTCCCCTTGCATTGCCGGGATCGGACCAGTCGCTGAGCGATTGCATGAATGTTGACGATGTGCCATCGGAGTAGTTGACGATGAAGCTCTGTGCTCGCTGATTGCCGTTGAGCCCGACCGCCAGTAAGCGAATGCTTTGAAACTTTTCTGCAGGTAGGTCAATGGTTTTGCCACTGATTGCGTTGGGGTGGTTTGGCGGTCCTAGTTTGAATACGACTCCTGCGCCGATTTCTTCATTCCCTGCCTGCTCTGCTGACAGAGAGGCGGCATCGTTGTCCATGCTGGCAGAGTCGGAGAACTTTGAGCCGTCCTTGTATATGCCAGTAAGGTTGTACGCGGATGAAAGATCGACTGGAACCGTTCCGGTAAGAACAGGTGTGATGTCGAGTTGGGCGGTCGTAGTATGACTAATGCTGCCCGCCGTAGCAGTAACGGTGATCTGTGTTGTGCCGGGCGCAGCCGTCCGGTCTGCCGTGAAGATTGCAGCGGTAGAGCCTGTTGAAGTAGCGGGAGAGAACGCTACTTTAACGCCAGCGGGCAGGCCTGATGCCTCGATATGTACGGGAGACTTCAGGTCACCACGCGAGATGACGACGATGCCGGTGCTAACAGTCTTTCCCTGCGAGACGGAAATGTTTTGCGTTGCGGTGGAGAGCGAGAAGTCTGCTGGTCCGGCATTCGATGAAGGTAAAACATCATAGAGCGGGCGTGCCGGAGTTGTCTCAGAATTTTCCCTGGCCACGGAGATGGCGAGAATGCGCACGTTGCTGTTGTCAGGCAGCTTCAGAGTTTTGGCTCCAGGCGCGAGATCGAGCGCGTAGGCAAATAGATAAGAGTACGCGTAAGCGACATTCCCACCCGCTTGGTTATGGTGATGGCTGGCGTACCAGGCCAAGTCTGCACGCTTGATGAAGCCTGGCTTGAGGCCGACCATCTGGCCATAACTACCGTGCGACGTATCCTTCGAACTCCAGACCCGGTCATCCCACTGGCCAACGAATCCGCCCCAGTCTTCGATGTTGAGCTCGGTCTTTTTGCCACCAGTATCGAAGGCGACTTTTTGATCGCCGTCGGCGGATGCGGCCAGCAAATATACACGGTTGAACTGGCCGGCAGGTAACGCGATGGTCTGGCCATGCGCCACGATTGCGTCAGGTGTGCCTGTCTTGGCTGGCGCGAGCTGAAATTCCACGCCATTAAAACCGATGCGCGCAGGTACCATCTCCGCGGGCAGTGCGTTGCCCTTGCCATCGAAGCCGGCTGTGGTGCGTTCGCCATCGTTGCTGGCCACGGCTACATCGTAGGACAGTGGAACGGGCACGGACTCAATTTTGTCTACCTTCGCACTCGCTGGCGCGAGGCGTACGGCGAAGGTACGTGGTTGGTATGCGCCGAAGGAGGTTACAAGTGCGCCGTCTGTGGTTGTCGCAGAGCCAACAGGCTGCTCCTGTCCATTGACTTCCCGCGCTGAGGTGATCGGCGAGGCAAAGGAAACCTGGACGTTGTTCTGCGGCTTACCGTCAAGCTCGACGAGTCGCACGATTACCTCATCGCCTTGTTCGGCTTTCTTGAGAGCCAGCACGCGAATGCGTGGATTGCTGACCTTGAGTAGTGAGAAGGTGGCGCCGAGTGCGCCGGAGTGCTTTGAAGTTTCGAAGGGAATCAGGGGCGCATTCAAGCGCTGTCCTTGCCAGTCCGTCTGGGCATCGCGCCATGTGCCTGCATGGCCGGCAATGCCGTATACAAACTCGTGGTGACCGATGTCCTGCGTGGCTTGATCGGCATAGCCGCCGGCGACGCCGGGAGTACGCAACAGAGTCAGGCGGAGGGTGTCGTCGTTCGGCTTGTCGGAGCCATTCTTGCTATTGGTGAGAATCGTCACTCCGAAGTTGCCGCTCATGTCGGTCTGATCGATCCACTGGTGCGAAGGCACTTCAAACTTGTTGGGTACAGCCGAGGGGCGCTCAATGGTTCCGATGTCCCAGTTGTAAGTGGCTAGATTATTGTGCGCGGTGAGAGGGAATGTGGCCTTGAGGTTGACCTCACGCGAGTTCCAGTCGATTACGTTAGCGAACTCCACGCGTTTACCCGCCTCACCTGCCGACAGGCGGATGACCTGCACAAAGTGCGATCCAGCGGTTTCGCGCGTGACTTCGATTGCCACACGCACGGGACCATTTTCGACGACGCGAATCTTTGCAGGACCATGCACATATTCTCTTGGCGCGGCCTGCTCCTGATCCCAATCCATGTTCCATGCGGGCCATTGCTGTGGATTGTCATAGGAGAGCGCAAGGCGCGCAGGGGCAGAGAGCAATTCACGGTTTAGTTTTTTGTCGAAAATGCTGGCCACGTCGCCATCGGCGTTCAGACGGACGCGATAATAATCGTTCTCAAGTTCGTTATCTGTGACACGCAACGTGGAAGCGCTTTGTGTTGCGCCTGGCTGCACGTCATAGACCGAATAGGCTACGGAGGGCACGTCGGCGACAAATAGAACCTTGCCGTCCGCGATCTGCGCGGGCAGTTCCTTACCGCCGGGCGCGACGACATGCACTTGCTTCGGCAGTCCGCTGGGGAAGTGGACCTCGGCTTCAACCACATCCTGGCGCACTATGTTCAGCGGATTGAATACGACTAGCGGAACTCCGTGCGTCTGGGTGTTGAGCGCACTCGCCACTGCTTCTGTGCCGCTTTTGAGCACACCGGCAAACTGGTTCATGGCGATCACGTCATCGTTCCACGCAAACTCATAAGCACGCGGCGTGGCGGTTCCGGCTGCGAGATCGTGGAAGTGTGCTCCCATGGCGAGCGTCCACGCGCTGTTGAGGCGCTCAAGCGGATAAGTGCGTCCGCCAAGCCATTCCGCTGCAATGGATGACTTTTCAGCTGCATCGGCGAGAAGTTCTTCCTGTCGAATCCAGCGCTTTTGGTAGGCCTGCGAGGTCAGGGAACCGGCAGAGTGATTGGTCAACTCCATCTCGCCGGTGTAGCGCGGCAGCGCTGCGGCCTGATCGGGCGTGATGTCGAGAAACATCTGATCGGCCGTGGCGGAGATGACATGCACGGGGCCATTACCCACCTGCACCTGCGGCCATGCATCATGCGGCGCATCACGGAAGTTAAAGCCATTAGCAGGAGGAAGATCGACAGAACCTTTTGTGACGATGGCTTCAAGGCGCTTTACCGATTCCTCATCAGGTGATCCGCCGATGTCGCCAGTGCCGTAATAGTGATAATCAGTCAAGACGCCAGTGACTTTGCCGTTGAGTTGGACCCGTGCGGCCCAGTCTCCCTGATGCTTGCGCAGATTGTTGTCCACTTGCGCCCTTGCCAGAGCATCCTGCTCAGTGCGAAGGGCGATGAACTCTGCGATATCTTTCGGATCGGGAGTGTGATTGTCATGCCTGTCCTGCTGGAGCTTTTGCTGCAGGGCGATTATTTTTTTCTGCAAGTCGGCAGAAGCGGGATTCGCCTGCTCTGCAGGCAAGGGGTCGCTGAGGTCGGTGCTGATACCGCCGCTATAGGAGCCGGGGTTCACTCCGGCAATTACGCTCTCTCCATCCGGCCCTACCCAGACGCCAACATTGAAAGGCGTTCCTTCCGGCGTCTGCTCGAGAGATTCGTGACCGCCTCCCGGCGCAGAGGAACCCCACGAAAGCTTTTGCGTGGAAAAGCCCTTCACGCCGGAGTGCGCGAGGATAGTGGGCAGCGAGGACGGGAAGCCGAAGCAGTCCGGCAGCATGTACTCCATGCTCGCCTTACCGAACTCTTTGCGGAACCACTCATTGCCGTAGAGGATTTGCCGGATGATGGCTTCCGCGTTTGGCGCGTTCACATCGCCTTCTTCCACCGACGATCCCGCGGGGAACCAACGTCCTTGATCGACGTATTTTTTGACTTCGGCAAAATCCGCGGGGAAATACTCCTTCATAAAGCGATAGCGATTGGCGCCGCTGAAATTGAAGATGTAGTGCGGATACTTCTCAAATAGCTTGAAGTTTTTTTCCATTGTGCCGCGGATGTACTCGTCAATTACCTGCGGATATTCCCAGCGCCATTCGGTGTCAAGGTGTGCATAGCCCACTACGTAGAGCGTAGGCTCCTTGCTCAGATCGGGCTTGTTTTGTGTTTGTGCATACGCCATCCAAGGTAGAGCGGTGGCACCAAGCGAGACGGCAAGCAAAGCAAAACGGAATTTTCCCATTGCAGCTCCAAAAAAGATTTCAGTGATGAAGGTTTGAACGATAACGTGCCGAAATTCGAAGATCGGCATTAAAGAACGTTGCGCAAAAGAAGCTTACAAGAAAGATCGGAGGGGTCTTCCGGAAGCTGCCATCGCCGGCTTGCCCGTGAGCATCATGAGTGTCGGCGACGGCGACAACCGAAGGTTAGAAGGTGATCTTTCCCGAAATCTGCAGGATTCTCGGGAAGTTCTGCTGTTGTGGTCTTACTCTATCGAAACCGCTCCAGCCGGCTCCTTGCGTATGGGTTGCATTTGCATCTCCGGGATTGGTATCCGGGCCGCCGAACAACACAGAGTTAAAGGCGTTGAAGGCATCGAGCCGAAGTGTGAAGTTCGTTTTTTGTTCCCAGACGGGAAACGATTTTTGTAGAGACAGGTCGACATTGGCAATCCTGGGGATGCGCGCTGCGTCTGTTTCGCCGTTATTTGTCATCAGGCCCCAACTAGGGATGCCCGTCCGGCAGGCTTTGTTGGCATCGAACCAAAGTCCTCCACCAATCGAGGTGCCGCTATAAAAAATGGTAACGATTCCACAACGTAGAATTTTCTACCTGAGATTTTAGTGTTGTCAAGCAATATCGCTTTTTTTATTACTTCAGGCTGCGAGTGTACTCTAAAAATGGCAGCCGCAAGATTCGCGCAGCACCAGTTTCGTTTCCAGCTTTATGGGATATTGGCGCTTTTTGAATTCTTGATTCTTCCCCTTGCCCGCAGTCAAAAGATTTTCGAAAAGAATCTCGGCAGCAACCCGGCCAATGTCCTCAACCGGCTGTTGAATCACGCTGATAGCCGGTCGCAGCGCGGATGCCAGTTCAAAGTCGTCATAACCCAACAGCGCAACTGACTTTGGAATGGAGACATTCAGCTTTTGCAGTGTCTCAAAGGCGTAAATCGTCGTGCTGTTCTTCAGTGTGAAGATGGCATCCGGCAGTTTGCCTGTCGCCAACAGGCGTTCAATTGCATATTCTGCCGACTTGTAATCTTTCACGGACATATCGACTAGCGGCACAAGTCCCTTTTCCAGCATTGCCTGGCGATAGCCGCGGAGCCGCTCACGCAGAGTGTAGAGCGTAGGCTCGCCACCAAGACAAAAAATGCGCGAGTAACCGTGCTCAATCAGATGTTCAGTGGCTATGCGCGCGCCATTGAAATTATCCGCCAACACACTGGGAATACCGGAGTTCACAATCAGGCGGTCGAATGTAACGACGGGTATTCCCATGCGATGCAGAGACTCCGCCAGCGGTTGATTCTGAAAATTCGCAGGCGCTAACAGCAGGCCGTCGGTACGGTGCCGCATCAGAATGTTCAAATTTTCCATCTCTGTACGCGGATCGTTGTTGGTCACGGTCACCATTAGCAGCGAATCATGGGCACGCGCGATGGCCTGCGCGGCCTCGGCGCAGCTTGCGAAAAATGGATCCGCAATGCTGGGAATTACCATTCCGATGGTTTTGGCGCGCTCGCCCTTCAGGACGCGTGCTGCCTGGTTCGGCATGTAGCCAAGCTGCTCAATGACGGCTTGCACACGTTTGAGCGTACTCGGACTGACACGCTCACCGCCGTTGATGACGCGGGAAACCGTAGTGGTCCCGACTCGGGCTTTGCGTGCCACTTCGGCAAGAGTTGGATGAGGACGTGATTTATGCATGGAGGTAGTGTCAACTAACTAGGTTCTGGACTGGACCAGTATTCACTCGACTGGTGTGGCTGTCAACGCTTGGCAGGTTCCCGTATGGCATTCAGATGCTCTGCGGAAAGGCTGTAATGCGCAGTTTTGCAGCAGCGTAAGGAATCAGCGTAATCGTTTCTTCGGGTTCATTTGTCTGTACCGGACTGGGTGGCACTGCGGGCGCAACTCCGTCTTCTGCGCGCCACTCATTGAAGCGGCGCGCTTGGATATGGATCTGAACTGGGGCGTGGTGACGTGTGAAAGGGATCTCACCAATTTCTGTTTCTGTGGTTGTGATATTTTTCCCTGGAGAATCAGTATCTACGCTTAACGCATAGTTCCATGCATTGGCCGGGAACACCTGCCAATCGGCCGTCATTCCGCGGTCACGGAGCTTGACCCAGCTCTCGCCGACACCATAGGAGAAGACAAGCGGGCCGCGTTCGACCGAGATGGAGTTGTTGAACCATGATGGATGTGCGTCAGAAGCAAAGCGTGAAGCGTTCAGAAGGAGCTGGGCGTTCGTCGAGGTTGACGCTAAACCGAGAAGGCCCGCTCCACGGATAAACTGACGGCGCGTGGCAAGACGAGGCGGAGATGAAGACAGCATTAGCTTCGAGCGCTCCTTATACCATGCTACCTGAGCTGGGATTTCATCGTATACCGTCCGTGTCGCGCTCGCTGAGCACTCATCTGTCTAGTGTTTCGTTAGTGTGAGGATCAGCGTAGAAAGGCCATTCCACGCGATTTGCACACCGATACATAAAAGAATGAATGCCATGACGCGCAGAATTCCATGCGCTGTAGGAGCTGAGATAGCTTTTGTGATTTTTGCCGCGTATGCGTAGCAGATGTATACCACGCCACTCAGTGCCACGATCGCGGCGAAAAGAACCACATGGCGGAGAATCGTACTCTCAGTGTTGTTCCCTGAAAATCGCGCGCCAAGAGTGAGAAGCACCACCAAAGTACCGGGACCAGAGGTCACTGGAAACGTTAACGGATAGAAGGCTTTTGCCTGAAGGTTCTGGAGGGGGTCTTCTGATACGACCTCGGCTTCTTCGCGCTTGTCTTTGGTAGTCGCTGCGGAATCGGACTCGTTCAATACCGACCACCCGATCGCAGCAATCACAATGCCGCCTGCCACCTGAACAATCGGCAACGATATGCCAAAAAAGTTCAGAATGGTTGAGCCCAAAAGCTCAAAAACTCCCAGAAAAATGACATTATTGATTGCGATCTTTCGCGCGAGAGATCTGTACGCATAAGGAGGTTGATCCCCAACCAATCCCAGGAATACCAGTGCCGATCCAAAAGGATTGATCATGGGAAGCAAAGCGCTAAAGGCGATCAAAAATGAATTCCAAAGTTGCAATCCCGCTTCCTCCATCCACTATCCTAACTTCTCTTCTCAATACGATATGAGCAAAAAATATGTGCGGCCTGAAATCGTTTCAGTGCCCTGTCTTGCCGTCAAAACATGACCTAAAAATGATTTCCCACAGCTGGTTGTGTTATCTAATGAAATTGCGCAGACGCATGGAGGTAATCTCATGGCTCCTCGTGGATACAAGCATCCTCTCTACATTCTTCCCTTCGATCATCGCGGCTCTTTTGAGAGCGGGATGTTTCACTGGCATGGAGCGCTCACCAGCGAACAGACGGCGCAAATCTCAGCTGCCAAACAGGTGATCTACGATGGTTTTAAGGCAGCTCTTGCCGCCGGAGTACGTCAGGAAGATGCCGGAATTCTCGTCGACGAGCAGTTCGGCGCAGAGATTCTACGCGAAGCCTCGGCCAGCGGGTATCACATTGCCTGTGCCGTCGAAAAGAGCGGGCAGGAAGAGTTTGATTTCGAATACGGTGGCGATTTTGGCCCGCACATCGAGGCCTTTCATCCCACGTTCGCCAAGGTTCTCGTGCGCTACAACCCTGAAGCCGATGGCACGCTGAACCAGCGCCAGGCTGCGCGTCTCAAGCAACTTTCTGAGTATCTCCAGCAGGCCAATCGCAGCTTGTTTATGTTCGAGTTGCTCGTGCCCGCGGAACAATCTCAGCTCGACAAGGTAAACGGTGACAAGAAAGCCTATGACCGCGAACTGCGTCCAGCGCTTATGGTCAGGGCCATCCAGGAACTGCAGGATGCAGGCGTCGAGCCGGACCTATGGAAGATAGAAGGACTCGACAGCCGTGAAGACTGCGAGAAAATTGTGGCCATTGCACAGCGCGACGGCCGCGGTGCGGTCGGCTGCATCATCCTCGGACGCGGTGAAGATGAGCAAAAGGTGCGCGAGTGGCTTACCACTGCGGCCACGGTTCCGGGCTTCATTGGTTTTGCTGTTGGCCGTACTGACTTCTGGGATCCGCTCGTTGCATGGCGCGAAAATAAGCAAACCCGCGAGGCCGCGGTCTCGCAGATTGCTGGCCATTATCGTGAGTTTGTGGGCATCTTTGAAGAAGCTCGCAAGAGCAGTGCGGTTTAGCGGACTTCGCTGAGCCTGCTTCATCCGCGATTTCTTGCGAGCGAACAGAAGTCTTATTTACGAGCGCGTCAGCGCGCGGTATTCCATCAGCATCCGCACCCGCCAGCGCACAATCATGCCGAACGCGAGGATAAAAAACAGTCCGCCAGTCTGCTCCAGCGTCATCACGGAGTCCAGATAGCTGCGCGCCAGAAAGCGAATCAGCGCGAGCGCAACAATGACGGCGAAGAACGCGCCTGACCGCTGCATCATGATGACATCGCCATCCCGAATGAGCCTGGACGTGGCCACCAGCGGCCATGCGAGCAGAATTGCGCCGGCCAGAAAAGCGATCCCGGCCCATGCCCATGGCACGCGAAACGCTGGAACAATAAACATGCAGAAGCCGGTGGACATGCCCAGCGGAGGAATCACAATCTTTCGTATGGTGACAGCGGTACGGCCTTCACGAACGCGCCACGTCATCACTCCGGCAAGGCCAATGAGAGAAACAATTGCAGTGAACCAGATGGAATGTGTATTTAACGTCACGCTTTCTAATCTAAGCCAACGCACCATCCTCGCGCCGTGGCTTGCAAGTCATACGCGCTGCCTGTAATGATCGCTGCGCAGCTTTCACAGCCATCAAGCCTTTACAAGTCATAGACCGGAGCCAACCTTCATGCGCACCAGTTTCGTTTTTTTTGCCGCGCTTGTTACGGCAACTGCGTCCCTTGCCCAGCAGTCCGGATGGCAGCCTGCGGCAGGGCACACACAAATTCCCATCTGGCCGAACGGAGTTCCCGGCGGCCCTCCAGCCAATTCTCCTGCCGAAGTCGATACCACCACGCCGAAGATGCCACTCGTTGCAGGCAAACCTCTCATACACCTTGGCAACGTCTCTGTGCCCACCATCACACTCTACAAAGCGGCGAAGCAGGCAAGCTCCGCACCGGCTGTTGTTGTCTTCCCGGGCGGTGGTTATAACATCCTTGCTATTGATCTCGAAGGGACGGAGGTTTGCGATTGGCTCAACTCCAAAGGAATCGCCTGCGTTCTGCTCAAATACCGCGTGCCAAACACCGGCCCGTATCCTAAATCTTCCGCGGCCTTGCAGGATGCGCAGCGCGCAGTGGGCCTTGTACGCCAGCATGCCGCGGAGTGGGGTATTGATCCAAAACGTATCGGCGTCCTTGGCTTTTCTGCCGGCGCGCACCTGGCCGCCGCTCTCAGCACTCACTTTGACAAGCGGCTTTATGACGTTGTCGATGGAGCGGACCAGCTCTCCTGCCGTCCGGACTTTGCCGTAATTGTGTATCCCGGATACCTGGCGCTGGCCGAGCAGGGAATGAAGACCAACTCGGAGATCAACCCCACCGCGCAGACTCCGCCCACGTTTATCGTGCAGGCAGAAGACGACCCGGTCCACGTGGAAAATGCAACGAATTACTTTCTGCAATTGAAGCAGGCGGGTGTTCCGGCAGAGCTGCATGTCTATGCTCAGGGCGGCCACGGCTACGGACTGCGCCGCACCGCATTGCCTGTCACTGCGTGGCCGCAGTTGGTGGAAACATGGCTGCATACAATCGGAATTGCCCATCCGTAAGGCGCATCTACAATCAAGCTGATGCGCTTTGCTGTCGTAACCATCTCTGATCGCTGCTCACAAGGGCAGATGACCGACACAGCCGGCCCTGTGGCGGTTGCGCTGCTCCGTCAGAAATGGCCCGAGGCAGCAATCGACAGCGCATTGCTCCCAGACGATGAAGACGCGATTGCCGCATTGCTAGAGCAGCTTGCGGCCGATGGCGTGGCGATGGTGCTCACCGTGGGAGGCACCGGCTTTGGTCCTCGCGACCGCACGCCGGAGGCTACGCGGCGCGTGCTGGATCGTGAGGCTCCGGGCCTTGCTGAAGCCATGCGCGCCGGCGGCGCAACACAGACCCCATTTGCGTGGCTCTCTCGCGGTGTGGCTGGCTTGAAGGGAAGCACACTGATTGTGAATCTGCCGGGAAGTCAGCGCGCGGTCAAGCAGAGCCTCATGTCGATTCTCGCTTTGCTCAAGCACGCTCTGGAAGTTATTGTGGGTGGGCAAGAGCACCCTTAAGCTGCGACTTTTGTGTCTCTGGCTTTCGAGCGCTTTTTCTTCGCCTGAGATGCTTCCACGACAGAAAGCCGCAGACCCATGGTATTCACTACAGCGACGAGCGTCTTGAGCGTTGGGTTGCCTTTCGGAGAAAGCGAGCGGTAGAGAGATTCGCGGCTGATACCTGCCTGTTTGGCTACAGCGCCAAGACCTCCGTAGGCTTCGGCCAATGCGCGCAGCATACGCAAGCTGACTCCGCGCTCTTCCGGATTGTCGAGAGTTTCCAGCGCAGACTTGAGATACTCCAGGGCAAACTCGCGGTCCTCGCGCAGTTCCTGTACCTCCCAGTCATGGTGTGAAACGGCCCCAACGAGTTTGCTCATATCTGTCTCCTCTTCCATTCAGCCCAATACTCTTTAGCGCGCATAATATCTTTGGTCTGACTGTTCTTGTCGCCTCCGCACAGGAGAACAATCCATTGCTCCCCATGCCTGCCCAGATAAACCCTGTATCCGGCGCCCACGTGAATACGAAGCTCTATGGCACCTTCATCCACCGTGACGCGTGTGTATGTATAGGAAACAGATATTTCCGTTACGCATAAGGTGAGATTGCATTTCAGAAAGATACATTTGGAGTATCTCTTGACAACTACAGCATCCGCGCGATTTTTAGTTACTAAAGTAACTATCCAGGCGTTATGCTTGTACTCGAGGGCTTGAATGATGAAATATTTGATGAAAAACGATCAGTTAAGCAAAGATTACGCTCCATTCGTCCAGAGCATCCTGTCTCCGACAGGCTTTAAAGTTGAGTTCTTCCATGGTCCTAACTCGCAATTTCCTACTTGGAAATGTTCGAATCCGGATGGTCGCGTGGTCGCGTTGCAAATGGACCCATTCACTGTCGAGAAATGGGCGAGGTTTAGCGTGGATGAAATGACAGAAACTATAGTTCGGAGCGTTCCTAGGCTGGAAGCATGCATCGGAGGGGAATACCTGCGCTTCTAGCCCAGTTGTGAAAGCTCAATTCAGAAACATTGTCCGATACAGGGTATCGCGCTGCACGGGCTTGAAGCCCGCGTCGCGGATGATGCGGCGAAGCTCTTCCTCTGTAGTGCAGTTGCTAGTGCCCGCGGCTTTCACCACGTTTTCTTCCAGCATCACGGAGCCCACATCATTGCCGCCGAAGTGGAGGCCCACCTCCAGCACCTTCAGGCCCTGCGTTACCCAACTGGCTTGAACGTTGTCGATGTTGTCGAGATAGAGCCGCGAGATAGCCAGAACCTTGAGGTACTCGACCGACGTCGCTTCGTCCCAACCGCGGCCGCCCAGCGCCGTGTGTCCGGGCTGAAAGCTCCAGGGAATGAAGGCCGTGAAGCCGCCGGTTTCTTCCTGCAACTTCCGGACGACCTCAAAATGATTGATGCGCTGATCGAAGCTCTCACCCACGCCAAACATCATCGTAGCCGTAGTCCGCATACCAAGCTGATGTGCCGTGCGATGCACGCTCACCCAGTCTTCCGTGCGGCATTTGAGCCGCGCAATGCGTTTGCGCACATCGTCATCCAGAATCTCCGCGCCGCCTCCGGGGATCGAATCCAGGCCCGCGTCACGCAGCCGGGAAATCGTATCGCGCAGGCTCAGTTCACTGTACTCGGCAATCGCCAGCACCTCGCTCGCCGACAGGCAGTGCAGCCATATCTGCGGAAAGCGCTGCTTGATGCCGGTAAAAAGCCGCTCAAACCAGTCGATCTTGAGATCGGGATGGATGCCGCCCTGCATCAGCACGCCCGTGCCGCCCATCTCCACCGTTTCCGCAATCTTCTCGTAAATCTTTTCGAACTCGAGGATGTAACCTTCGTTCGCCTTGGGCCCTTTGAGTGGCCGGTAAAAGGCGCAGAAGGTGCAGTACTCCGTGCAGAAGTTGGTGTAATTGATGTTGCGATCAATGATGTAAGTGACGACTTCTTCCGGATGCAGGCGGCGGCGAAGTTGATCGGCCTCCATACCTACGCCGATAAGATCGGGCGAGTCGAAGTAGTCCTGGGCCTGTTCACGGGAGATCGGCATAATGAAATTCTAACAACCTATGGGCGCTTGCGGAACAGGAACAACCCGCGTCCCTCTACCGGCGTTTTGCGCGTTCGCGAAAGATTGGAGGCGGTGGAGACGCCGCCGAAGAGAACAAAGAAGTCGAGGAATGCGCGCCAAAAGCCTTTTTTCTCAGCCATAGCTCACCTTTGCCTTATATTACTTGGATTCCGCTATACGCTTGAGCGTTGCGAAATATGATGGCATGCGTTGCGCCCGGCGTCGATGAATCGCCTCCAGCCTCCGTGCATGGCCCCGTCCAGCGAAGAGCGCACCAAAAGCCTCCAGTGCAATGCCGAAGATTACTTCCAGAACGAAATCCAACAGGCTGTCCATAGATGCACCGAATCCACAGGGTTAGCTCTCCGGTTTCGCCACCGGCTTTGCTGGCATTTTCTTTTCCGGCGTGGAGATGCCTACGCTCATCAGAACGAACTTCAGTCCCTGGCGCAATTTCTCCAGCATGGCTCTTTCCTCTGCATTCATCCTAACGCAGAGGGGAAACACATGGCTTCATTTTGCCGATCCGCTCACCTCGACCTTGTATCCTGCAGGCAATTTTAGCGCAGCCGCGGCGGCCTCGCCCTGAACGCCTGCAGCAGGCGCCTCACCCCTTAGAATCTGTACTGCTTCCGGCGGCAGCGGCTTGTTTGCATTGGCCAACAGCATGCTTACCTGCCACATCTGCGCCGGGGTCAAAATGCCTTTGAATCCGGGCATTCCACTAAGCCGAATTCCATTCTCGACCTTCCAGTAGGTTTCGCCCAACGGATCGTCGCTTACGCCCACCACGTCGCCTTTGCCATGCTTCTCCCATAGCGGCGTCGCGGTGGGGTACATCTTCATCCCAAAGCGCGAGGCCTGTCCGTGGTATCCGTGGCACACCGCGCACTCCTGCGCGTAAATGTGCGCGCCGGCCACAAAGGTGTCCTCATCGGACTTCACCGGCGGTTTGGTCACCTGCTCAAACTCAATGCGCGCCTTCAAGGGAACGTCTGCGACAAATTTCTCAAGAGGAAATGGCGCATCCGCAGCCGCCACCGGCGGGCGGCCATACTTCAAATACATCAGCGCCGTTGCAGGAACCAGCACTATTCCGATCAACATGCCCACCAATACGCGCCCCATACTTGTTTGCCTCCAAAATGCCCCTTCCTGGCCCGTAACCGCGCCGCAGGAAAGCACTTCAGGAGAAATATCGGCAGTCCTGGCCCATTCTGCAGTCCATTCGTGGCGTCAAGCGTCCAACCCAAAGTTCACCTCAAGGTGATTTAATAGGTAAGAAGAGTCATTTACCCATAACTGGATCACTTCACTTGAAGTGTGTTCCCGCAATTTTGTAGAGGAAGCCCGAAACCGATGTCTTCTTTTCGCCGTTTAGCTCTTGCGCTTGCGCTGTCCGCATTCGCAGCGCATTTCGCTCTTGCCCAGGATTCCAGCTCAAGCAGCTCCGCCCAACAGGCGCCGCAGCAACCAGCGGCTCAGCAGCCGGCCAGCACGAACCAGGGCGCCGTCAGCGTCCAGGCTCGCATCCGCGCCCGCCGCGAGCAGCGCCGCGTCCAGGCCATTCACGATGTCTATTCCCATCTTTATGAAATCCACACCAGCATGGGCTACTTGCGCTGGACCCCCGGTTCAAGCCTCCAGCGCGTCACCCTATACGCCTGGGATACGGGCCTGACCCGCTACTACAGCGAGAAGCTCGGCATCACGCTTGACGGGCGCGGCTACTACGGCTCACCGTTTGTGGGCCTCGGCGGGTTGAACTCCTCGGTCACCAATCCTGCCATCAGCATTTACAACTTCATGGGTGGGCCAACATACCGCTTTATTCGAGAGCCGCGGTATTCGGTTTCAGGGCGCGTCATGGCCGGTCTGGCACACAGCAATTTTTCCAGCGATACCAACGGCGTCCCGTCTAATCAGTTCGGCCTTTGGCCGGATGGCAATACCTTCATCCTCTCCGTCAGCGCGCCTCTCGATTACCATGTCTCACCTACCATCAGCCTGCGGCTCGCTCCTGAATACGTAGCCACCGGTTTCGGTTCGACGATCCAGAACAGCCTCGGCTTCACCGGGGGCTTCGTCTTCCGGTTTGGCAAGCAGTAAAAAGCGGGGATCAGGGATCAGTGGTCAGAGATCAGTTTTTGTCGTGCAGATTTGAGTGATTCACATAGCAAAACGGGCATCCTTTTTCAGGATGCCCGTTGATTTTTGCTGACCCCTGACCCCTGCCTTACTGCAGTATCGGTATCCCTGCGATCCTTTGCTGCCACTCTGCCGGGCCGGTGTTGTGTACGCTTATGCCTTTCGAGTCCACGGCCACGGTAACAGGCATATCCTTCACCTCGAACTCGTAGATACCTTCCATGCCGAGATCGTCAAAGGCCAGCCGTTTCGAGGACATAATGGCCTTCGACACCAGGTACGCCGCGCCTCCTACGGCCATTAGATACACCGCGCCGAACTCCTGAATGGCCTCAATCGCCGCCGGGCCGCGCTCCGCCTTGCCCACCATACCCAGCAGGCCCGTCTCAGCCAGCATCTGCCGCGTGAACTTATCCATTCTGGTGGCGGTGGTTGGCCCTGCCGGCCCAATCACCTCATCCCGCACCGCATCTACCGGCCCCACGTAGTAGATGAACCGTCCGTTGAAGTCCACCGGCAGCTTCTCGCCGCGAGAGAGCATGTCCGTCATGCGCTTGTGCGCCGCATCGCGTCCGGTCAGCAGTTTGCCGTTCAGCAGCAGCACCTCGCCCGGCTTCCACGTGGCCGCCTCTTCGCGTGTTACCGTGTCCAGATTCACGCGCTTCGCTCCATGCACGTCGTAGGTCAGTTTCGGCCAGTCATCGAGGTTTGGAGGGTCCAGATAGGCCGGCCCTGAGCCATCGAGAACCACATGCGCATGCCTCGTTGCCGCGCAATTGGGAATCATTGCCACGGGCAGGTTGGCCGCGTGCGCCGGCGTGTCCAACACCTTTACGTCCAGAACTGTCGTCAGTCCGCCCAAGCCCTGCGCGCCGATGCCGAGACGGTTCACCTTGTCATATAACTCCACGCGCAGCTTCTCGGCGGTCGTAGTCGGTCCGCGTGCGATGAGGTCCTGAATATCGATCGGGTCCATGAGCGATTGTTTGGCCAGCAACATCGCCTTCTCTGCTGTGCCGCCAATGCCAATGCCCAGCATCCCCGGCGGGCACCATCCCGCGCCCATAGTCGGTACCGTCTTCAGCACCCACTCGACGATGGAGTCGGACGGATTCAGCATGGCGAACTTGCTCTTTGCTTCGGAGCCTCCGCCCTTGGCCGCGACTGTAATCTCCACCGTGTTGCCGAGCACCAGCTCAACATTCACCACTGCGGGCGTATTGTCCTTCGTGTTCTTCCGCGCTCCGGCCGGATCGGCCAGCAGGGAAGCGCGCAGCGGGTTGTCCGGGTCCAGATAGGCTTTGCGAACGCCCTGGTCAACCATCTCCTGAATGCTGACCAAAGGGCCGCCGTCCGCAGGACCCTCAAAGCGCACATCCATGCCGATCTTCAGAAACACGTTCACAATGCCCGTATCCTGGCAGACCGGCCGATGGCCTTCGGCGCACATGCGGCTGTTGATGAGAATCTGCGCCATGGCATCCCGCGCTGCCGGCGATTGTTCCTTCTCATACGCCCTGGCAAGGCTGGTAATGTAATCCACCGGATGGTAAAAACTGATGTACTGCAGCGCGCCAGCAACCGTGGCAATAAAATCGTCCTGCTTGATGACCGTCATCCCTGCAAACTCCCTTGTAATCAGACGCTATTAGGGTAACGGATGTGCCGCACACCTGGCTGAATATCGCAATTCCATCGGGCTAAAATGGTCCCGCTCCGCCGCTATTCAAACAGGCTCAGGTCAATCGAATCCGCCATTGCCGCATATCCGGCATCTTTAGGATGCAGATGATCCCCGCTATCGTATTGCGGCGCAAACATCGGCGGATTCGCCGGATCGCTCGTAGCCTTATCGAAATCAATTGCGCCGTCAAACACGCCGCCGGTCAGGATCCAGTGGTTCACGGCCTGCCGAATTGCTTCGCCTTTTTCGGTGAAGTAGCCGGCGCCCTTGTAAGGCGTGAGGGTTGCGCCAAACACTTTGATCCCGTGTTCGTGTGCGCGCGCTACGAGCTGCGTCAGGCCCTGCTCCAGATCTTCTGCGGTCAGCTTGTACTCGGGCCTGTTTGGATTGTGCAGCCCTCCGATATCGTTGATGCCTTCGAGAATAATCACGTACTTCACGCCCGCCTGCGAGAGCACATCGCGGTCAAAGCGCGCCAGCGCATTCTGTCCCACGCAGTGGATCAGGATGCAGTTGCCGCCAATGCCTTCGTTGAGCACAGAAAGGTTCGCCGTCGCGGGATTCGCATGCAGGCGCGTGGCCAGATAGTCACCCCAGCGGTGATTCGCATTCTCCGTGGCATACGCGCCGTCCGTGATGGAGTCGCCAAAGGCAACTACCGCGGCATGTTTCTGCCCGGTATTCTCCACATCCACGCCCTTTACGAAATACCACGAAGGCACAACCACTGGCGTTGTGAGTGACGCCTCGCGCAGATGATTGCCGGTTACGATGTAGTTATCCTGCTGCGCACCCGCGTGTACTGACACGTCGCT
The DNA here is from genome assembly GCF_049510455.1 of Occallatibacter sp. GTDB lineage: Bacteria > Acidobacteriota > Terriglobia > Terriglobales > Acidobacteriaceae > Telmatobacter. Next base: position 24,618 of record NZ_JBEKYX010000036.1, read on the forward strand.
GATCTGCTGCAGAGGGAGGTACAGGCTGATCGCAAGGTCAGCGAAAGCCGCCGTAGCCATCGGAACCGGATCGGAAAGAGCCTGTGTGCCCGGTGGAATTACGATTGACGGCAATCCGCTAAACGTCAGATCGTGCAGCGAGGCCGTATCGATGCTGTTCGTCCCTGTGCTTATCGCAACGGAGGCCGCCCCGATGCGCAGCGGTTCAATGCCAAACTCATTCGTCAGCCTTACGCGAAGCTGATTGCCCGCGACGGAGGTGTGAACCACCTCGCGCAGCGTGGAGTCCACGAGCGTTGGCACTGTATGCCTCGGATCTCCATCGAGTGGAGATGTTGCCCATGAGCCGACCCATGGTGACGGAGCTGCTTTAGAGGAAGTGGATTGTGCGGAAAGTATGCTTACTGCCATGCAGAACAAAACAAGGATACGAATACGCATTGCGAAGGACAGCCCTCCTGGAAAGAAGGTCCATCATAAATGCAGACGGTCGCTCCTTACACGGCTGCTCTTAGATCGGTGTGCTGAAAATCATTGCCCTTGAAAAGAATCGGTTCCCTCGTCACCTTTGCCAGCGCATAGCTGAAGCAGTCCCCAAAGTTAAGCCCGGCCCGGTGGCCGCTGCCTTTGCCGAAATTGCGGTATGCCTGTCGAGCGATTTTGGCTTGCTCTGCTGTAACTGGTTCGATGATGATTTCAGAGTAAGCAATCAGATCGTCGAGCCCTGCGCGGGTAATCGCATCCGGCTCCTTATCCATCACAATCGAAGTCTCCAGATACGAGGCTGCGGAAAACCTCATATATTCGGCCGCTTCAATGACGTCGAAATACTTCTGCCAACCGGGTTCTTTTTTCAAGATGGCAACTATTGCTGACGAGTCTACTATCATTTCGGCAGACCGTCCTCGTCATACAACTCGTCGAAGAGTTCCTTGGATGGCCTGTGGTCCTCAACGTGCGCAGCTGTACGCTCCACGATTTCCAGCATCCGTTCTCGCCGGCTTGCGCGGCTTGGAGCCTCTGTCTGCCGTTCCAGCCTCTCCTTAAGCGACACAATTATGGCAAGAGTTAAACTCTCTCCTGTCCGTTGCGCCAACTCTCTGGCGAGACGTTCAGCTTCCTTGTTTTTTAGATTCAGGCCCATCGTTCTATCTCATTTCTCGATCTCTTATTTCGGCGCCCCGTATTCGTCATACAACAGGTCGTTAATCTCCCAGGAGTGTGGAACATTCTTCAACGCCTCCCGGTGCTTTTCTGTAAATTCCTCTACCAATTCGGAAAGTGCCTTTTTCCGCGGAGCCGAACTCAGAGCCGTCTGATCCTTCTCGATCTCCTCCCGCAATGCTTCCCTGACGGCACCCGTCATGCTGATGCCGTGTGTGGCCGCAACCTGGCGGCCCATCGCGTGGACTTCCGGGTCTTTGATGTTCAAGCTCACAATTCTACCTTTCTACCATACATTTCTACCATTCTACCATTTCATACTTTTCCCCGCATTTCCAGCTAATCCCCTAATCTAGGTACATGCCGCACTTTCCGCCTGATTCCGTCCCGGACGCCGCACCGCAGACTACTCCTGCACGCCCCGCGTCAGAAACCCTCTACGATCTGCTCGTCATTGGCGCCGGTCCCACAGGGCTCTCTTGCGCCATTGAGGCTCAACGCGCCGGGCTGCGCGTTGTACTGGTAGACAAGGGTTGCGTGTGCAATTCGCTGTTCCACTATCCATCGCACATGACGTTTTTCACCACGTCGGAGCTGCTCGAAATCGGCGATATTCCCTTTCCCAGCCCGAACGCCAAGCCCACCCGCAATGAGGCGCTTGAGTACTACCGTCATGTTGCTGCTCACTACAAGCTCGACGTGCGCCAGTATCAACGGGTGGAGCGTGTCGCTGGTTCAAACGGCAATTTTTCCGTCCATATCGTCGATCGCTTTGGCCGCCAGGGCATTTTGCTTGCACGCAAGCTCGCCATCTCCACCGGCTATTACGACCTGCCGAATTACATGAACATTCCCGGTGAGGAACTCTCCAAAGTTCACCACTACTACGACGACCCGCATCCCTACTTCGGGACGGATGTCCTCATCATCGGCGGCAAAAACTCCGCTGCCATTGCGGCGCTCGAGCTCTGGCGTCACGGCGCGCGGGTTACGCTTGTCCACCGTGGCGCGGAGATTCACCGCCACGTTAAATACTGGATCAAGCCCGATATCGAGAACCGTATCAAGAATGGCGAAATCGCCGCTTACTTCGACTCCAGCGTAACCGAAATCGCACCTGACAGCGTCACTCTTGAAATATCTGACAGCCGCCTCGTTCTCCCAAATGATTTTGTCTTCGCTATGACAGGTTATCGCCCGGACTTCAGCTTCCTCGAAAGCATGGGCATCCGCTTTGAAGGCGCGGACTGTCTGCCCATCTGCAATCCCGAAACGCTTGAAAGCAATGTTCCCGGTATTTATCTGGCGGGAGTGATTGTTGCCGGCTCGCGCACCAATGAGATTTTTATTGAAAATGGCCGCTTCCACGGCCGGCAGATTGCTCAGGCGCTTATGCTCAGCTTAGCCGCGCACAAGTGACTAAAGGACTTATGGATGAGCAGCACTCCATCCATTAAACTTGATGCACGAGTCGACCGTCGGCTCTTACACTCTTAAGGGCTGGATTCATGTATTGGTGGCCGAGAACGATTCGATGGCAGATGTTGCTCGGTCTCGTTTTCATCGAGACCCTGTCCATCGCATTGTTCGCCTTTTTACTAACCGATTACCTGCAACATCAGATATTCAGCCGCGTTCGCTCCCGTCTTCAGAGCCAGAGTTCCTCTCTTGCGCTTCAGACATGCCAGTCAATTCTCGATCGTCGTCATGATCTGACGGACCTTACGGTGAAGCTTCAAGCTGGTTTTGGAAGCGTGGCGCGCGCTGCCATTACCGATCCTGCGGGGAAGGTGCTTTTCGCCAGCGAGGGCGAAGCCGTCGCGCATCCGCTGACAACGGAAGAGCTGGCCCAGATCGGGCACATCGGCGCCGACGCGCCTCATATCTTCCAGTTCGGCAAAGGGCATCTGGAGGCAGTACGGCCCATCTACAAGGGCGCCGCGCTTCTCGGCTATGCATGGGTGGAAAGCCACAGCCAATGGGATGAGGATCAAATCTCTATCGTTGTGCGCGCCACCGTGCTCTTTGGCGGCGGCTGGATCGTGCTCTCCACCTTTCTGGCCTGGCTTGTGGCCCGGCGCTTTTCCCGTCCGCTTACGCTGCTCCATGCAGGTACACGTTCGCTCATGTCCATGCCGCAGGGAAGCGGAAATTTTCCACTGCCCGTGACGGTCAAGAACGAATTTGGCGACCTGATCGTCGCTTTTAATCGCATGGTTGCTTCCATCGCGGAGCAGCGCGCCGGCCTGAGCGACACGCTCTCCCTGCTGGATTCCATGCTGGCCAATGCGCCCATCGGCCTGGCTTTCGTCGATCGCAACCTCCGCATCGTTCGCGTCAACCAGGTATTTGCCACGCTCACGGGCGTTCCGCTCAGCCGTCATCTTGGCCGAACGGTTTCCGCCATCATGCCTGCGGAGGCTACGGCGCGCCTGGAAGAAGCGTTCCAGCAGGTCTTTGCCCAGCAGATTCACAACAACGAGATTGAGCTGCTCGGCGAGGGGCCGGCTCCCATTCGCGACTGGACATGGCTGGTCAGCGTGTATCCCGTTCTCACCAGCCAGGAGCACGTTCGATGGGCCGGCATGATCGTTCGCGATGTCAGCGAGCGCGTGCGTGCTGAAGAAACTCTCCGCAAGACGGAAAAGCTCGCCGCTACCGGCCGCCTGGCCGCCTCCATCGCTCATGAGATCAACAATCCTCTTGAAGCGCTCACCAATATCCTGTTTCTCCTCCGCAACTTCTCCACGCTCGATGCCCAGGCGTATGAGTACGTCGCCATGGCCGAGCATGAGGTTCGCCGAGTGGCAGAGATCGCTCAGCAGACGCTCCGGTTTTATCGCCAATCCACGCTGCCCGGTCGCGCCACTCTTGCTGAACTCATCGATTCCGTCCTCGATCTCTACCGTGGACGCCTCAATAACCAGACCATCGCTGTGGATCGCGACTTCGATCCGCAGCAGACCGTCTTTTGCTACTCCGGAGAGATACGCCAGGTCTTCGCCAACCTCTTCGGCAACGCCATCGATGCCATTCCGTCGGGTGGCCGCATTATTGTCCGTGCCCGCCCATCGCGCGACTGGCGCCAGCCTGAGTTGAAAGGCATTCGCTTTACCGTGGCCGATAGCGGCTCTGGCATGGAACCGGAGGTCCGCGGTCGCATCTTCGAGGCATTCTTTACCACCAAGGACGCTACGGGTACCGGTCTCGGCCTCTGGGTCAGCCACGAAATTATCCAGAAGCACCGCGGCACAATCCGCGTCCGCAGCCGCTCCGCCGGCTCGGATCGTCCCTCCGGAACCGTCTTCCAGATTTTTTTGCCGGACGACGAAACCTTCTCCGCGCCTACGCAGCCCGCAGCCGAACATGCTCCGAAAGATGAGTCTGCCCGGCAATCCCTGCAATCCTGAGCACATAGCGCAGTCATCCGAAGCCTCCACGCGACGACCTTGATTGGGCAGGTGAAAGGCGCAATAGTCTGGATGGCCCACTCTGCAACTTTTCGCTCAATCTCGTGTCTATTCCTGTGACCATTCGCGTGCAGAAGCCATCTAAGCTATTGGTATGGCGCGAATTGAACCCTCATCGGAGGAGAGATATTCACCATGAAAACTGCATTCCTACAGAAACTTCAGCCGGCTGCACTCGCTCTTGCCTTTGTCCCGGTCCTTTCTTGCCCCATTTGGGCTCCCGTGTCTCTTGCCGCACAGGAGAGCGCCGCGCGCAGTGACGGCCAGATCGAAATGGACGTTGTGCAAGCGCTGGACGACTCCCAGGCACTTAAAAGCGACCTGATCACTGCCGCTACCATCCAGGGCAAAGTCACACTGTCGGGTACGGTGGCAAGTCAGGCCAACAAGGATCTGGCCGCATCCATCGTAGGCAAGGTGCAGGGTGTCTCGGGAGTGGTGAACAACCTGAAGGTGGGCAACCCTGCGGATGCTGCCCAGGCCGAGAATCTTCCGGCGCCGGCGGACGACCAGCCGGACCAGCAAATGCAGCAGGCCAACGGCAATCCGGCCCCTCAGCCTAATGGGCAGCCTATGCCGCAGACCGATCCCAATTACGGTCAGGCCCAACCGCAGCCGCAGCCGCAGCCGAACTACCCGCAGCAGCCGGCCAATCCCCAACAGCCAGGCTATCCCCAACAACCAGGCTATCCTCAACAGGGTGGCAATTATCCGCCTCCGCCGCCAAACCGTCAGCCATATCAGCCCGGCTATGGCCCAGGCTACCCGCCACCGCCTCCCGGTTACGGCCAGCAGCAGTACGCTCCAGCGCCCAGCTATAACATTGCCAACGGCCCCGTTACTTTGTTGCCGGGAACGGTTTTGCGGCTGCGCACCGTGGATACTGTGGACTCGAAGAAGGCTACTCCGGGCACAAACGTTGACTTCATGGTCCTAAGCGATATCTCTGTCAGCGGCTACCTGGCCATTCCGCGCGGAGCCACGATTCATGGTGTCGTGACCGACGTGAAGCAGTCGGGCCAGCTTGCGGGAAGCGCCGAACTTGGCCTGAAGCTTGTCTCGCTTGATCTAGGCGGGCGGCAGTATCCGCTGGATTCGGACCTCTTCCGGGTCAAGAGTCCAAGTAAGACGGGCCGCACGGTCGGCAATGCGATCGGCGGAGCGCTTCTTGGAGCCATTATTGGCGGAGCAGCCGGTGGTGGCGGTGGCGCAGCAATCGGTGCTGCGGCAGGCGGCACGGTGGGAACTGCAGCCTCTGCGGCAACTCCCAATCCGCGCGCATGGATTCCGGCGGAAGCTCTCGTGATCTTCCACCTGAATGCGCCGCTTACGGTGGATCCAATCACGCAACAGGAAGCGGCTCGGTTGGCCCAGGGGCTCTATCCCGGCGGACCGACGCTCTACCGTCGTGGTTACGCTCCCGGCCCGGGTTACTATGCTTACCCGGCTCCCTATGGTTATCCGCCGGTCTACTACCGTCCGTACTACATCGCAGGCGGAGCTTACTACTGGCGCTAATCTCTGAACCGTATGAACAAAAATCGGGCATCCTCGTAGAGGATGCCCGATTGCTTTTTCCCCGAGTTGCAGCCTTCATGAAACCTTGCGCAGCTCATCGTTGTACATGCATGCGCTTAACAGTTCCTCCGGCGGAACAGGCTTGCCGATCAAGTAGCCCTGCAGCGTATTGCAGCCCAGGTCGGACAGAAATGCGAGCTGCTCTTCGTTTTCCACGCCCTCGGCCACAATCGACAGATCCAACGTTTTGCCCAATGCAACAATCGCCGAAATGATCGCTGCATCTTCCGTATCGCGCGTTAGATCCCGCACAAATCCGCGGTCAATCTTCAGCTCGCTTGCCGGCAGTCGCTTGAGGTACATCAGGCTGGAGTATCCGGTTCCAAAATCGTCAATCGAAATCTTCACTCCCATGCGCTGCAGCTCGTTCAGAATCGCCAGGCTTGCTTCCGGGTTATGCATCGCCGTGGTTTCTGTAATCTCCAGCATCAGATGGCGCGAATCCAGCGCATACTTCTCCAGGCTACGCCGCACCGCGCCCACCAGCCCCGGATGATTAAACTGCACCGGCGACAGATTCACCGCTACCGTCCAGTGGCAGAGCCCCTGGCTGCACCACAGGCTCATCTGGCGGCACGACTCATTGATGGCCCACTCTCCCATAGGAACAATCAGCCCGATTCGCTCCGCCAACGGAATGAACTCACCCGGCAAAAGCAGCCCCCGCTCCGGATGATTCCACCGCATCAGGGCCTCCACGCCCATAATCGTCCCCGACTCTGTACTCAACTTGGGCTGATAATGCATAACGAGCTCGTGCCGTTCCAGCGCCTGCCGCAGATCGCGCAGCGTCTTCATCTGCTTCTGCACATCGGCATTCATGGAGTCATCAAAGAAGCAGTATGTATTCCGCCCCATCGCCTTGGCGTGATACATCGCCGCATCGGCATTCTTCAACAAATCCTCGCGCTCCGTCTCGCCGCCGTCATAAAATGCAATTCCAATACTGGCCGAAACAAGGCACAGGGTGCCCGCTGCCGGAATCGGCTCCCGCAGCACTCCAAGCAGTCTCTCCGCCAGGTTTGCCGCATCCTGCGGTGTTCGGGTATCGGCTGTCAGCACAAACTCGTCACCGCCCACGCGCGCCGTCATATCGTGCGCTGGAACCGTCACGCGAATCCTCTGCGCCACTTCCACCAGCAGCAGGTCGCCTACGTGATGCCCGTATGCATCATTCACCTGCTTGAATCCATCCAGGTCCACAAACAGCACCGCAAACCGCCCGCCCTCCGCGCGAACCGCCTCCATTTTGTTGTCCAGCTTGTCTTCCAGCAGCAGCCGGTTGGGTAGTTTCGTCAGGCTGTCATGCAGCGCCATAAACTGCAGCGTCTGGTTAGCCGACGCCAGCGACGACGCCAGTATCGCCGTCCGCGACTCCATCCTGAAATCCAGCACCGACGTAACCAGCGCAATTGCCAGTACCGCCAGCGTAAATACAATCAGCGCCGGCGCGATCCACGCAGTATCCATCCCCGGATGGTCCATGGTGCATACGCTGCCCATGGGAAAGCGCGCCGCCGCCATGCCCGTATAGTGCATGCCCGCAATGGCCAGCCCCATCACCACGGCCGCGCCGCAGCGCATCAGCCACACCAGCTTGCCGTTCGTACGCAAATGGATTGCAATCCAAAGCGCCGCGCCGGAGGCTGCCATGGCAATCGCGACCGATGCCGCAAACAGCCTGGGGTCATACTCAATCGACGGACTCATCCGCATCGCCGCCATGCCCGTGTAATGCATGGCGCACACGCCCGAACCCATCAGCACCGCGCTGCCCGCCAGCCGCATCCAGCTCATCGTGGCAAAGCACACCCGCCAGAGCGCAAACGCCGAAAGTGCAATCGCAATCGCCAGCGACAGGGCAGTAATCCACGGGTCGTATCCCATCGGAACCGGCAGGCTGAACGCCAGCATACCCACAAAATGCATCGACCAGATGCCGATGCCCATGGCCACCGATCCGCCCGCAAGCCACCACCATTTGGAGGACTGTCCCTGTGCCCCCGCAATCCGCCCGGCCATATCCAGAGCCGTAAATGAGGCAAGCATTGCAATCAGCACCGAGGCAAACACAAGCCACGGGTTATAGACGCCGGTCATCATGGGGATTTTCTCCTGTGTCGATGGACCATGCTGCCTGTCCGCAGCCCGGTATGGGGCGTCAGACGAGGGGATGGCCCCCGCGCATGGCATGACACTGCGTGTATCGGCCCGGATCGCTCTTCAATGAAGTTTTGACTGAATCTGGCACTTCCCGGCGCCAGTGCCAGGATTGTTTCTCATTCGCTTCTGCGATTGGCGGCAAATTGACAGCAAATCGGCCGCCGAGCCTGTCTTTTCTTGCCTCTGCAGCCCTGATCCCGGTTTTCCATCTTTTATAATTTTGTGTAGAAAGAAGAGTCGAACACCCACCCATGATCCGTTTTCTGCAACAGTCGAATAACCGCCTCGTCAAAGCCCTTTTCATCGTGATCGTGGGCGCCGCCGCTGTATCCATGTGCGTCTACCTCATCCCTGGCCTTGGCAGTACCGGGGTCACAGCCGCCGATACCTACGCTGAGATTTACCCGCACTGGTACAACAAGCTCTTCCGCTCAGGCGAGGCCATCAGCCTGGAGCGCGTGCGCCAGGTAGCAAGCCAGCAGTTGGCCCAGCGCTACCCGCAGTATGCTGACAACCCGATGATGCTGAACTTCATGACGCAGCAGGTTGGCCAGGGACTGGTGCAGCAGCAGATGCTTCTTGCCGAGGCCACCAGCCTGGGCATCACGGCGACGGACGCCGATGTGGCTCGCACGCTGCAGACCGGCCCGAACGCTGAGGTGCTTTACCCCGGCGGCAAATTCATCGGCCAGGAAGCTTACACCAACCTCGTTGCGCAGAACCGCCACCAGAGCGTTCCCGACTTCGAGGCTGACATCAAGCGCGGCATCATCATGCAGCGTCTTCAGTCTTACGTCACAGCCGGTGTGACCGCCTCTGACAAGGATATTCGCGACGCCTATCGCAAGGCGAACATCAAGATCAAGTTCGATTATGCCGTGATTTCGAGCGACGATCTCCGCAAGAGCATCAATCCCTCGGACGCGGATCTTGAAGCCTTCTTCAAGAAGAACACCGTCCGCTACGCAAACGCGGTTCCAGAGCAGCGCGCCATCACCTACTTTGCTTTCACTCCGCAGCAGCTTCCCGGCGGCATGCCGCAGCCCAGCCAGCAGGCGGTTCAGGCTTACTACAACCAGCATCAGCAGGAGTATTCGGTTCCCGAGCAGGCCCGTGCCCGCCACATTCTGGTGCAGGAGGCCGCAGGCGCTGACGCCAAGACCGATGCCGCTGCCAGGGCCAAGGCCGACGACGTGCTCAAGCAGCTCAAGGCCGGTGGCAAGTGGGACGATCTGGCGAAGAAGTATTCCGACGACCCAGGCAGCAAGGACTCCGGCGGCGAGCTCGGATTCGCCCAGCGCGGTCGCATGGTTCCCGAGTTCGACAAGGCCATCTTCTCGCAGCCCATCAACGAGATCGACATTGTGAAGTCGCAGTTCGGCTATCACATTGTTCAGGTGGAAGAACGCACCACAGCGCATAGCCAGTTGCTCTCCGAAGTTCTGCCCACCATCCAGGCCACGCTTGGCCGCCAGATGATCGCGCAGGCTGAAGACAGCTACGCCAAGTCGCTTGCAGCGGAAGCCGGCAAGAACGGCCTCGCCGCCACTGCCAAGGCGCATGGACTTGAGCTGGTCACCGCTCCGCCTGCCGCGCAGCAGGGCACCATCGCAGCGTTGCCGGACGGCTCGCAGTTGCTCGCCAAGGCCTTCCAGGCCAAGGTGAATGCAACGCCTGACTACGCAGCCACAGGCGAGGGCTACGCCATCTTCCAGGTGACAGGCACCCAGGGCGCACATGCTCCGGCTTTTGCTGACTGGAAGTCTCACGTCCTCGATGACTATCGCAGCGACAACCTGCCCGGCTTGCTGGCGCAGAAGGTCAACGATCTGGCTACTAAGGCTAAGTCCGGCGACTTTGCCGCTGTCGCCAAGGCCGCAGGCGCTACCGTCAAGACCAGCGACCTGGTTGGCTCCAGTGGTCAGGTGCCTGATCTCGGAGCGGTAGGCCAGGTTGCGCCGCAGCTCTTCGATCTCGCGCAGGGCGCGGTCAGCGGACCCATCAACGCGGGCCGTACCGCCGTCGTAGCCAGGATTCTTGAAAAGCAGGAGCCTACTGCCGACGAGATTCAGAAGAACTTCGACCAGACCCGCGACCAGATGCTCGGCGAGAAGCGCGAGGAAGCATTCCAGCTCTTCGCAGCCAACATCGCCGCCGATTACAAGAAGAACAACCGTGTCCGCGTGAATCCCAAAGCCAACACGCCCGAACCGGGACAAGGCCAGGGCCAGTAACTCCTGCTCAAGAAAACATAAAGGCCGAGGCAAACGCCTCGGCCTTTATGTTTTTACTCGCTGGGTTTTAGAGCATCTCTCCCGCAGGTATAAAGTTCGGGTGCCCCACCCTCGTCGCGTATTTGTTTTTGCGGCCAGGCTGGGGTCGCTCCACAGCAAGAGGAGAACTGCCCTTTTCCTTCGTCCCTTTTCCCTTTCTTTCCCCATTACCAAAGTCCACCACCCTTTCGTAACCCCACCTCCTTCAGAAACTTTGCATGCAATTAACCCCATTTGTGCTCTACTCAGAATCAGCAGAAGAAAGAGCTACGGCTCGAATCCCAAAAAGGATTCGGGCCGTAGCTCTTTCAAGGCAGCCCAGAAATTTTTTTTTCGGGGGGGTATCTCACCAAAGTAACCGCTCATGATAATCAATTAGTAAACACCGTAAATCATC
>NZ_JBEKYX010000037.1:0-35477 GCF_049510455.1 Occallatibacter sp.
GCCATCCCGGCTGGCCAGCACCTTGAAGTAAGCGCCGTCTTTTGCCGTGCCTTTCGGATTCGCAATCAGCGCCTCCGGGCTGTTGTGTGCCGCATCGGACTCCTCGGCAGTATGCGCCATGTACAGGTCTTCCAGGCCCGGACTCTCATGCACCGTCTGCCATGCCTCCGGACTGCCGGCCTTATGAGCCCCGTTGTTCATAATCGCCACGCGCGGATGAATCGCATCCACAAAAGCCTTCGAATTCGAAAGGTTGAAGCCGTGGTGATTCACCAGGTAGAGATCGACGCGCCCAATCAGATTGTTCGGGCAGACAAGGGGAATTTCCTTGGCCTTCGTCAGATCGCCAAGATCGAGAAAGCGGAACTTGCCAAAGCGCACCAGAATGCCAGTGGAACGCGGATTCTCCGTCGTATCGAGATCCCACTTCGGCTCGCTGGCGCAATAAGGATTGGGCTCCGGCTTCACTCCCGGAACAGACGCAATATGCTCACCATCCGCCGTCAGAACGACAATGCTGAGGCCCGGAACTTCGATCGTGTCGCCTGGATGGACAATCCGCCGCGGATGCCCCTGGATGGCCTTGAGGTAGGCGGCATAGTCGTGACGCGTAATGTCGGAGTCCTCGCGGTTCTCGCCATGATCGATGAACTCGCCCACTTTGACATGCTGCACAAGATTCGGCACGCCGCCCACATGATCCACATGAAAGTGCGTAATCAACACATGATCGATTTTCGTAATCCCGGCATCCTTCATCGCCTCCTGAATGCGCATGGCATCGCGGCCATTCTCGCCGGGCCAACCAGTGTCAACCAAAAGGGAAGACCCCGAAGGGGAAACCAGCAGCGTGGACTGCCCGCCCTCAACGTCGATCGAATAGATCAGCAGCTTGTCCTGCCTTTGCGCCTGGGCCGCAAGACAGAGGAGTGAGAGGACGGAAAGATGAAAGGCGAGTCTCAGGAAAGTGATTTTCATGGCGCGCCAAGTCTATCGCACCCTGCCAAAGGCAGGAAAATCAGGCAACTGTTAGAATAGAAACTGCCGCATTAGCGGCAAAATCCGTGATTTATCGCTCCTCTATGGCCCGCCTTTTCCATCTTCATGCGGCCGCAATCGGGGCTTGATCCGCAGAACAGGAATTTTACATACAGTGAGCCAGACGATACGCAATATCGCCATCATCGCGCATGTGGACCACGGCAAGACCACGCTTGTAGACGCCATGCTTCGCCAGTCCGGAACCTTCCGCGCCAACGAGCAGGTCGCCGACCGCGTCATGGACTCGAATGAGCTCGAGCGCGAGCGCGGCATCACCATTCTGGCCAAGAACACCGCCATCCACTACGGCGGCGGCAAGATCAACATCGTCGACACACCGGGCCACGCAGATTTCGGCGGCGAAGTGGAGCGCGCTCTCAAGATGGTCGATGGCGTCATGCTCCTCGTCGACGCAGCGGAAGGTCCGCTGCCGCAGACGCGCTATGTGCTCTCAAAGGCGCTCGAAGCAAAGCTGTCGACCATTGTTTGTATCAACAAGATCGACCGTCCCGATGCGCGCCCGCAGGAAGTTCTGAACGAAATTTACGATCTTTTCATCGATCTCGACGCGACCGAGGATCAGCTCGACTTTCCGGTTCTCTACGCGGTAGCCAAGCAAGGCACGGCGACACTCGACCCGGCCAAGCCCGGCGAGAGCCTTGAGCCGCTCTTTGAGGCTATCGTCAAAACCATTCCGCAGGCCACCGGCGACGAGAGCGGCTCGCTCCAGATTCTCGTCACCAACCTCGACTACTCGGATTATTTCGGCCGCATCGCCATCTGCCGCGTCTTCCAGGGCACGCTTCATGCCGGCGATGAAGTTTTGATTTCAAAGCGTGACGGCTCGCTACAGAAGACGAAGATTACCAAGCTCTTCACCTTCTACGGCCTCAAGCGCACTGAAACTACGGAGACTGAGATGGGCGACATCGTAGCCGTAGCGGGTGTCGAAGGCATCACCATCGGCGAGACGATCACCAGCGTCGAGAATCCCGCGCCGCTGCCGCTCATCGTCATTGATGAGCCGACGATTGCGATTCAGTTCAGCGTGAACAACTCGCCCTTCGCCGGCCGCGAAGGCCAGTACGTTACAAGCCGCAACCTGCGCGAGCGGTTGCAGACCGAGTTGCTGACGAACGTCTCGATCCGCGTGGAAGAAACCGATTCACCCGACACCTTCAAGGTGCTGGGACGCGGCGAACTCCAGCTTGCGATTCTCATTGAGATGATGCGCCGCGAAGGCTATGAGCTGCTGGCAGGCCGCCCGGAGATTGTCACCAAGGTGGTGGACGGCACGCGCATGGAGCCTGTCGAGCATCTGACAATCGACGTGCCGGAAGAACACACCGGCGTGGTGATCGAAAAGCTCGGACCGCGCAAAGGCGAAATGACCAGGATGCATAATCATGGCTCAGGCCGCGTGCGCATGGAGTTTCGCGTACCGAGCCGTGGCCTGATCGGACTGCGCTCAGAGATGCTGACTGAGACGCGCGGCACGATTGTGATGAACGCGCTCTTTGACGGCTACATTCCCTACCAGGGCGAGATTCCGCAGCGGCCCACGGGCGCGCTGATTGCCGACCGCAATGGCTTGACAACGACCTACTCGCTGAACGGACTTCAGGAGCGCGGCATTCTCTTTGTTGGCGCCGGCGTGGATGTCTACGAAGGCATGGTTGTGGGCGAGCACTCACGCGACAACGATCTCGACGTAAACGTGGTGCGCGAGAAGAAGCTGACGAACATGCGTGCATCGAGCTCGGATGAAGCGATCCGGCTGGTACCACCGAGGGCACTGAATCTCGAGCAAGCCATCGAGTTCATCGCTGATGACGAACTTGTGGAAGTAACGCCAAAGTCGCTGCGGTTGCGGAAGAAGATTCTGCAGGCCAACCAGCGCCCGAAGCGGTGGCAGAAGGTAGAAGCGTAAAGCCAGCTTCAGCTCAAATACAAATGCCCGCCGATTGGCGGGCATTTGTATTTGCCTATAAGCGCCGTTTGGCTTCTAAAACTCTTTCCAACGCTTCTTCTGCCGTTGAGCCGACCGAAGAAAAGTGACCCATTTTCCGCCCTGTGCGTGGCGTGTGCTTTTCATAGAGATGCAGGCGGACGCCGGGCACTTGAAGCGCGGCGGCGAAATCAGGATCGTGGCCGAGCCAAAGGTCGCCAAGGAGGTTAACTATAGCGCAGGGAGAGATGAGCGAAGTGTCGCCGAGGGGAAGATTGAGTGCGCAGCGCACCGCCTGTTCAAACTGGCTCGTAACGCATCCGCGCTCGCTCTGGTGGTAGCTGTTGTGCGGGCGGGGCGCGAGTTCGTTGACAAAGAGTTTGCCCTGCTTGGTGATGAACATCTCAACACAGAGCAGGCCTTCGATGCCAAGAGCTGCGGCGATCTCGCCTGCAAGGCGCTTCGCGCTTTCTTCTAAAGAAGGTGAAATGCCTGCCGGAAGAACGCTCCAGTCAAGAATCTGATTTTCATGATGATTGCGCGCGGCGGGAAAACTGCGAACCTCGCCCGATGGATTGCGCGAGGCCATGACAGAGATCTCAAAATCGAGATCGAGAGCTTGCTCAGCAACGGCAGGCTTTTCACCGATTGATTTCCATGCTTCCGCGATGGATGTTTCGGTTGCCGGTGAGTCAAGGCCGATGCGTACTTGCCCTCGGCCGTCATAACCACCGCGGCCAATCTTGAGAAAGACCTGATCATTGAGCGCAGGAACAGCTTCTTGCAGTTCGGCTTCCGAGTTGACGATGCGAAAGGGGCCGACAGGAAAACCGTATTCGGCGAGCCAAGGCTTCTGCAGCGTCTTGTCCTGGATGATGCGAATAGCTTCAACGCCGGGACGGAGCGGAGCGATGGCCGCAACGCGCGCGAGGGCATCGACACCGATCTGCTCGATTTCGAGGGTGATTGCGTCGCTTCCTCTTGCAAGCCGCTCGGCTGCGGCGACGTCATCCCATTTGCCCACGACGACTTCATCTACAACAAAACTGGCCGGACAGTTCGGCTCGGGGTCCATGACGCGGACGTGATAACCCATAGTGCGGGCTGCCATAGCCATCATGCGGCCCAGTTGGCCTCCCCCAAGAATGCCAAGAGTTCTGCCGGGGACGATAACTCTGCTGCTCAAGATTTGTGCTCCACGTCAGGAAGCTCCTGCGAGAGCACTTGCTGCGTGCGTGCCGCGCGCCATTTGGCGAGGCGGTCGTAGAGATCCTCGTCCGTGATAGCGAGAATTTCGGCGGCAAGCAGGGCTGCGTTGGCTGCGCCAGGTTTGCCGATGGCGAGCGTGCCGACCGGAACGCCTTTGGGCATCTGGACGATCGAAAGCAGCGAGTCCTGGCCATTCAAAACCGTGGCGGGCACAGGCACGCCGAGGATCGGGACGAGCGTTTTTGCAGCGAGCATTCCGGGCAGGTGTGCCGCGCCGCCGGCTCCGGCAATGATGACGCGCAAGCCGCGTTCGCGAGCTGTTTCCGCATAGCTGAAGAGCAGGTCCGGCGTGCGGTGCGCGCTGACGATCTTTGCTTCGTACGGAATCTCAAGTACACGCAGAATTTCGACGGCGGCAGAGAGGACTTCGTAGTCACTCTTGCTGCCCATAACGACGCCCACGATAGGGCCGGTTGGCGGCTGCTGGCTCATCTGTTCATTATATGTAGGCGTGTTGCGCCGGCTGCTAACTTACAGATTTGCATAAACACAGATTCTGGTGCGTGGGGAGGGGGAGAGGGTATCCTACCCTACCGCAACTCCTAGTGCCTGTGCCAAGCTTCGACGGCGACTTCTAGGACGGCGAAGAGGACGCTGACAGCAGCGAGAAATCCCTTCGCGCGCTGCCAGTTCTGCTCGTGGTGCTCCATGCGGCGCTCGAGTTCCGCGATGCGGCCTCCGTTGCCGTCGCCCATGAGGCCATTGATCTGCGATTTGAGGACGGAGAGGTCGCTCAAGACCTGGGCTTCGAATTCATTCATCATGCGCATATAGAACTCCATGAGAGAGCAGGGGCCAGAGATCAGTAAAAAGCAACCACAGGTCCTTCGACTCGTTTCGCGCAATGCGCGAAACTTCGCTCAGGATGACAACGATTTTGGTTTACAGCGGCAGATTGATGAAAAGCGCTGTCGAGAACTCGGAGTAGTTAGGCGGCGTAGAGCCATCGAACATCCGAATATAGAAGCGATCATTGGCCGACTGGCGTGCGAAGGTGAGCGTCTGCTCAGAGCCGCGCAGGACTAGCGTAGGATCACTGCCGGGCATGAAGGCAAAATCGCGGGTGCGAACCTCAAAGCCGCCGCCAGTCGGAGGAGCAACGCCAGTGTTGACAGTGACGCTGCTGCCCGAAAGTGCGGTGACGGTGAGCGCGTTGAGGTTGGCCATGGGTGTATAGCCGACAGGCGCGGGGAGCCATGTAGTTGCTGGAACAGTAATGCTGGTCTTGATAGCGAGATCGTCTGCCCAGTCATTAGCGAAGGTGACTTCGTACTGGACGAGATCCGGCGAACTGGCCGTGTATGTGATCTCCACCGTGCGGACGACGACCTGCGCGCTCAGGCTGAGTGAAGTGGCGTTGAGCTGAAGTTCGTCGCCTGGCCAGACGTCTGAAGCAAAACTCAGGCGCGTGCCCTTGTAGGTTCCGCTCCAGAGGGCGCTGACACCGGAGGATGCCTGCACGATCACCGAGGCGGCAGTGCGGCAATCGGCGGAGCTGCGTGCCGGCGGATTGGTGACGGAGCCAATCCATGCCGAGACGGAGGGAAGGCCTGCGGCAGCTAGTGTGGATTGGCTGGCAGAGTTGACAGAGCGGCCTACTGCGCGGCCCTGGGTGCGATAAGTAACAGCGATCTGCTCGCCCACTGGAGGAATGTAACCGGTATAAAAAGCCAGCTTGCCGGTACGCTCAACTTCGCACTCAGAGTTTGCCGTGGAAGGACCAACGCGGCGCGTGAAGGGTGCTCCGCCTGAAGGCGTGCAGACAACCCATCCCGAACCGAGATTGGTGAGGCTGAAGGAACGCATGGTTCCCTGGAGATTGATGCTGCTGGCAGGGAGAATGCTGCAGGTGTCCGGCAGATTTGGGATGGCGCCGTCATAAAGAATGACTGGCATGCCGGCAACGCCATCGACTACTTCGATCAGTTCAAAGAGGAGATTGGCCCCGGCGAGATTGATTTTGCCGCCACCGCTGATGCCGCCGCTATCTCCGAAGGAGTAATAGGTGGCCTGAATCCGCTCCTGCTCCTGGCAGTGGACGCGGACGCGGAGGGTGTACTGATTCGCTGGATTAATGGAGTAGCTGGTACCGGTCGCAGCGCCAATGACGACCGGTTGCAGGCTTACGGCGCCGGTACCGGATTGCGCGGTGGCCTGGAAGCCTGCAATGCAGGATGCCGCCGTTAAGAGTCCGGAAAAGAATCCGCCGACGATTCCCGCGCTGTTAGTGGCCAGTGTCAGGCCGTCAACCTCTAACATGAGGGTTCCGCCCATCTCGATAGGATCGATCCACGTGAGAGGCGTCTGGCCGTCATTTCCGTTTCCGCCCATCATGGTGAGGCCGGCTGCTCCGATACCGAAGTAAGTGGAGTTAGCGGCCCACACCGCGGGATTAATCCCGGCCTCGTTGAAGAGCTCAGTGATGATCTTTGCTTTAGATGAGGCGATGTAGTATGGATCGGCGGAGAGCGGAAACTGTGTGGTCGTTCCATCGCCGAGGAAGTACTCCGTGGCGTAGGCCCATGCCTCATTTTCTCCGCAGACAGTGATGTCGTTGGCGAGGGCGCGTTTGACGCTTGCGGTGAGAGTGAGATTGGAGAGCGTGAGGCTGCCGTCGGTCTCATTCAGCGGATGTGTGGCGCCGGGAACGGGCGTGAGAGTGAGCTGGCCGGTGAGCGCACGATAAGCTGCACGGACCTGACCCGCGACCTGCGAGGCGCATCCACTGAAGGGCGTGCCGGCGTCCGGCGCGAAGTGGCTGACCCCCAGATTGAGAGTGAGCGAGCTGGTGACAAGAGATCTGGCGGCGGTCCGGGTGACGAGCGAAGTCATGAGTGCGCCTGCGCTCTGACCGCTGGCGCCTTTGCTGGGCGCCATGAGGACCTGGTCGAGGAGAACCTCATCACTGATGGCCTGGACCGCATAACGATAGCGCGGTCCTTCGAGCGCAAGACCTGCATACTCCGGCATTGGAGCGGCAGCAATGTAGCCGGTGAAGTAGGCCGTGCCGTCGTCTCCTGTGACGGTGAGCGACTGATTGCGCACAGGGACGGCAAGAGAACCGCTAGCAGCCAGGCTGAGCCAGAGCTCGCAGACGGATGGCTCGTTAAGCGTGCGCTTGATGAGCAGCGGGTGTGCGGAGTCGAGCGCCGTTGTATAGTTCTGGCTCTGGATGGTGATGATCATGATGACGAAGGTTCCTATACAAGATGGTTGGTTTGGTTAGACCAGCGCGTTGGGCGCAGGCAGGAAGCTGCGGTAGCAGAGAATTCGTTCCCCATCGAGTGGGTCGGTGACCGGGAGCGCGGTGAACTGTGCGTGCAGCGAAATGCGTTGGAGCTTGCTTTTCGAAGCGAGCGCTATATTTGTTTCTTCCGCTCCGGTGTTAGGTTGCAGACGCGGGTAGTGGAAGAAGATGCGCTCGTGCTGTGAACCTTCCATGACGAAGAGCGCGGACCACTCCTGAAAAAAGCTGCCGCCTTCGCGATCGACGAATCCCGTAACGGCCTGCGCCTTGGCTTCTGTGGCGGGCACGCCGCCGGGAAGAGGAGATGCCAGCGTGAGGCTGGTAGATGCGACCTGAGAGATCAGCGCGACATTAAAGGTGACGCGCCGGATGTAATCGACATCCGAGATGGCCTGGCGAATGTACGCGCCGGAGACTGGCGAGCCGACGTAGCCTGTCTGGCCGGTGTTGTCTATATCTACAGCAACGGCCTGACCTGCGGTGAAACCCGCCGTGGAGGATAGCACGATGGAGGTGGCCGTGGACCCACTCTGCACGGCCACCGCGGATGTAGCCCGAGCGCCGACCGCCGCGTGAGCCGCGCCGGATGCGGGCGCGAGCAGATTCATGTGCTGCGATCCGGTGGCGAGCGCCATGGTGAGCTTGGTCCAGCCAAGGAACTCAAAGAGGACCTGGGCCGAGAGATTTTCGCGGACCTGATCGAGTGGCGCGGCGGGTATGCCTGTGTTAATCGCGGCGATCTTGCTCGCGGATTTGCGTGCAAAGCCCTGAATCCATCCGAGGTCGATCCATGGCGCGGGCGGGGCAGTAAAGCTGAATGTACCCTGCTCAGAGGGATCAAAGAGGACTGGTACTTGCGCGGCGCGGTTGACGGGCGCAAAGTAGGCGCGGACGCGGCGCGCTACCGGCGCGGAGTTGGAAAACCAGTTCGTGGTGGACATCACTCACCCTGCTCCTGATAGCTGTATACAAGAACCTTGACGACGCGGCTGATGCGATCACGCTGCGTGACGATGGGACCGAAGACGGGCTCATCCCAGAAAACCTGAGTAAGCATGGTTGTGGGCGGGCTGGCCACGTAGCTGAGCTTGGGCGTACAAAAAGGCTGCAGCATGGAGGTGATCTCCTCGTCCATGGCACTCAGGAGACGACCGCGGTCAAGTCCGCCGAAGCTCTGCGTGCCGCAGGTGGAGTAGAGAATCTCGCATTCCTGCGCGACAAGCGTAGATGCGAGATCGACATCCACTCCGAGCGAGAGCCACCGCAGCGTATAGACATCGTCCGGCAGTTGCGGAAATGGAGCCTCCGCTTCTTCAACAAGAATGCCGGGCCGGACCGCGCCGCGCAGCAGGATGGTGCGGTCCGGATTGATGGCAACAAGCCGTGTGCGCAGCGCTATGTAGAAAGAATCTTTTGCGTTCTGCATAGAAGACAGGGATCAGGGGTCAGAGATCAGAGATCAGCAAAAGCTGCTCGGTGACCACTCCCTTGTTTTCCTGTATGCCTTTCCCGGTTCGTGCTTTCGCGGAAGCAGACCGAAGTTGAAAAAACCGATCTGAAAAGATGAGCGCCGGGGAGAGTGAGATCAAGACTGATCTCTGACCCCTGATCTCTTCGTTAAACCGCTTGCTGCCGCTGTTCGCGGAGCAGGAGACGGTAAAGAAATATCTGGCCGAAGGCTTCGTTGGAGGCTATGGCCTCGATGAGATAACTCTGTTCGCCGACGATGACACTCAGCGTCATGGCGAAGAGCGATTGAGCGGATGCAAGATCGAGCGCGCCGACCTGCTCTTCAACGCTGGTAGCCGAGATGAACAGCTCCCATTTCGATTGATTGCCTTCCTGCCACGTCGGGCGTAGCTTTCGCATCACCACCGGACTTACGATGACGCTGCCGAAGCTGGTGGCAACCAGACCCATTTCTGACATTGCGCTGTCTGTGCTCGTGTTTGAGACAACCAGTTGCGCGCTCGCTCCTCCAACGCTGCGCAGTAGTGCATCGGCAAGCATCTGCTGCGCGGCAGTGGGATTACGCGGTGATGTATCGCTCATAGAGCAGTTCTCCTTCAGCTATCTCCCTTTGAGATTTATGCAGAGCGTTTTTTCTTAAGGGAAAAAACGCGTAAAGTTCTTCGCTTCGGCATAGACCGGAAGGAGAACTGCTGTGGCTCACCCCAGCCTGTTCGCAATGTAGGGACGAAGCCATGCCTGCACGGTCTCGTCGATGAGCGAACTGGAAAAATACTGCATCTGCATGGTGTCCAGCTTGGACGAGCTCGCATTCAGCGCGGGCTGCGCCTGGGCATTGCGGACGATCTGCGCACAGGCGCTCAGAACGTCGTCGCCAATGGTGGAGAGGCCCGCGGTATATGTAACTGAGACTTCGTTGTAGGGAAGCCCTAAGAGATTCCAAGGCAACGTAAGCTCGCCGGTGTTGGGATCGAAATCGACTGTGGTGGGATCGAGGTTGGTCCATTGACCGGGAAGCGAAAAAGCCAATGCCATCTCGAGCATGGGCGTATCGACCATCTCGCCGCGGCGCGGACGCGCGTAGCGACCCTGCATGCTGACGAGAGGCGAAGTGGCCGGAGCCAGAGGCGCAAGAGGCAGATAGCTCAGATGCACGGTTTGCGATCCTGCCGTGACACGCAGACGCTCCGTGTATTGAATGACATTCAGGTCCGGCCGCCTGCAGTAGCTGTTAATCAGGGCTGTCGCGGCCGTGATCCAGTCCGCCGTGGTAGCGGCCGGCAATCCATAGTTGGTGTAAACGGATGGCTGCAGATAGGCCATTGGAAGAGTCCTTTCGGGAAGTACAGGGAACAGGGATTAGGAAACAGGGAACAGGACAAAGACCGGAAGCCACACACTTGAGCAAGCCGTGCAGTAGTTTTCCGGTCCCTGTCGCCTGTTCCCTATCCCCTGCTTTTTAGCGATCCACCAGCACCTGGTAGTGCGCGTAGTTTGCACCCTTCACCACAGGCGCGCCGAACTTCACAGCCACATACTGGTGGCTGAGCGAATTGGGCAGGCCAAGTTGGAGGATGCGCGGAGCCGGATCGCCGAGCCAGTGATACTCGATCAGGTCCTCCGTCACGATGTAGGCAGGCAGCACCGCGGTGCCCGAACCAGGAGTTCCCGTGTAGGCGAGGCTCCAGTCCGGAATCAGCGGCAGTTCGCCGGCCTGGGTGGTGATGCTCTTGACGTTAAAGCCTCCAGTGATTTGCGTGGTGTTGAGGACCACGTTGTACTCGGTGAGCATTTCCTGATCCATCAGGTCCAGCAGCACCGGGTTGGCATAGATGGCCGTGGGGCGGACATAGAAGCCGCTCTGGGCCACCATCAGCGCCACCGTGGTCTTGATTGTCGTGATGATCTTCTCCGTGGTGGAAACAGTGACAGTGTTGCCGCCTGCGGCAATCTGTGCCGTCACACCCATGTACTGGTTGGTGGTGGGTGTGGTAAGGCTGGTGTCGTTGCCGTTCCACAGTGCAACGTCGTGCGTAACCATCAGGCCGGAAACTGTGTCGGCCAGGTCCTTCGCCTGCAGGTACTCAAACTGTTTCTGCTGCTTGCCAAGCTCCATGTCAAAGAGGTTGTAGTTCATCTGCGCCACAAGCGCCTTGAGCGGCACGGCGCGCTCCACGCGTGTGGGCGAGACAACCGCCGGCGCGATGGAGCGCGGATTCACAAAACCGGCTGTTGCGCCAGGATTTGGAATCGCGGTCTCCTCAAAGTAGCGCGACGGATGACCCGTGGCCGGCACCTGCTTGATGCGCTGGCCGAAGGGGCTGGACCTGCGGCAGATGTCGAGGATCTCGGTCTGGTACAGCGGAACTTCGATTGCACCGGGTCCGATAAAGTCAGCCGCGGCATGGATGTCTGCAAAGGATGCGTTCATGATTCTTCTGCCCCTCCGTGGGGATGTGTTGCGATTTAGCTCTTAGCTTTTAGCTATTAGCTTGTTGGTGTGACACCCGGCAGCGCACGGAAAAGCGTGCTGTCATGCTTCCCTGCGCTCCCGGACATGGCTCGCGGCTGAAATGCTTTAGCTAAAAGCTAAGAGCTGGTAGCTAAAAGCTGCACTTAAGCGATTGCGCCGGCGCGGAGCAGTTGGCTCTTGACTGCGATCCGCTGCTCGATGCTGAGGCTTGAGAGCGCGGCATCCAGCGTGCGCGAGTCCACCGGACCCTCGCCGACGCCTTGCTTGGCCAGCATGTCGAGCGTGGCGCCCGGTATCGTTTTGCGCAGCGGCGCAAGCGCCGAGTGCGCTGGAACTGCCTGGGCAGCGTTGGCTTTCAACTCCGCCAGCTCCTTTTCCACGGCCTCCAGCTTTGAGGCCAGCTCTTCTTCACGGCGGCTCTGTTCCACCGTCGCGGAGATGCGTTCCACTTCGCCGGAGAGCGCGTTCTGCCGTTCTTCAAGCCAGCCGAGCGTGCGCTCCAGCAGGTTGGCCGCGGCCTCCAGCCGTGCCGTTACATCCTGCGATTCCCTTTCCATACTGTTTCCTTTCTGTGTTGTGATTCGTCCAGGGGAGGACTTGGCCAACAAATGAAAAGGCCCCGCGAACATTGTTCGCAGAGCCTTCCGTGCTTCCGGTTGCCCGGATCTTGAAAAAGACGGAGCGCCGCACCCCTTGCCATTCCGCAAAAACGGCGCTCCGCCTGGAGAAAGAAGAAGCCGGTTACGCCACCTTTGAAGCGCGCTCCGGCTTCTCCTTCTTCATGCGGAAGCTGGTGGCCCGGTATGCCGCCTTCTCCCGCAGTAAAATCGCCGCGCCGGTAAAAGTGACGCGCGTGAGTTGCCAGACTTCGGCGCGCATGTCGTCCACGCGCGCATCCGCCAGCTCATAGCTCATGCCGAGTGCGTTGGGTGTGTGCGCTTCAATCGCCTCCGCTACATCGGGGAAGTCCCGTGCGTAGAGATAGCCGCTCACATTGATCCGATTGCGCACCAGGGTAGCCTCTGTGATAACGCCAATCTTGCGCCGCGCATCGTGGCCGTCCCAGCCGGGACGGTAATCCACGGCCATGCCCAGCAATGAGGCAAGCGCCTTTTCCGCTGCCGTATGCGTGAGCATGACGCGGTGACCGCGCGCGCCCGAAGGCGCCTTGTCACTTGGTTGATTCACGATAGTGAGAACTCCTTCAAAGGGAACCCGGTTAGGGTGACCTTCAACGGGAGGGATCCTGAGTGCCATTGCTTCCAATCTCATGTATTTCCCCGCGCTCCGCCGGACTTCCGGCAGTTATTTTTTGTTGCTGTATTGCTTCGACTGCAGCCGGCCGCATCTGCGCCGATCCCTGCACCCTGTATCCGCCGGCGAAGATGGAGGCCGGCTGTCAGTCATGGGAAACCGCTGCCAAGTTCGGCTCCCCTTTCTGCGGGAGCGGCCCAAGCCCCCGCATAGCGCGCACTTCATCTATTGTGAGCACACCGGCTTGCAGAAGCTGTACTTGCACCTGCAATTCGGTCTGCTCGTCGCGCGCGCTCAAATCGTTGAAGACAAATTCAAATTCCCGCCAGCCGATGCACTTGTCGAAGAGATCGCGCGTGATGTGCTGCGCGATAAGCGTGGCTAGCGGTTGAATCGCGCCCCGGAAAGCTTCATCAGCCATCTCAGACGCGGTCGATTGATTCACATCCGCTTCGAGTCCGAGCATCAGCGGTGAAAGCCCAAAGGCATTCGCCACCATGCGGATGAGGAACTGCTGCCAGGCGAGACGCAGATCGGCATCGGTGCCTTGTGCAAAGCGGAGCACTTGCGGCTGCTGCTCCGTCGAGATGATCGGCACGCGGCCGGTGCCTTCGATCTCGTCCTGCCACCAGCGAATGAGCCGGTCGTGCTGCTGCGGCGTGGCCTCGTTGAGCCAGATGGCATACTGCGCAACGGCATTCGCAGCAAGCTTGCCCGCGAAGCGATGCGCGGAGAGAAATTCGTTGACAGTCTCAAACGCAACCTCCAGAGGGCCTAGTCCAAAAGGAGTAAAAGAACGCGGGTTCATGCGGATATACATGAGCTGGCTGTCGAGCAGATCCACTGCGTTCGCAGGCGCCTGGCCGACGGCGACCTGCGCATAGCGCGGCGTCTCGGGATCGCCATCCCACCTGGCGTTGATGCGGATCGATGCTCCATCGACGGGCCAGAGCATTGCCGGGCGCTCGGGCTCGCCGGTGGTCTCCATCTCGATGGCACCATAGCCGCCCGTTAGCGCATCCTCAATGACCTGCTCGATGAGAGTGCGGAAACTATCGGTGGCGTTCGGCTCTTCGAGCGTGCGCCGGAGAGCGCGCAGCTTGCGCTCCACATAGGCCACCTTCTCCAGCTGCACGCCGCGCCGCATGCGCACATGCCAGTCCATAGCGGCGATGCGGTCCTTGATGACGTTGATGGCGCGCCGCACCACGGGCGTCTCCGCAAAGCGGCGCAGATTGGCCGGAGTGGGCTTGGGCAAGTGCTGTCCCGGAAATCGCCCATTCCCAATCAAGGGGCTCAGGATTGAAGGCAGCGCCAGCGTCTTGCGTGCGGCATCGGCGGAAGCAGCGCTCGCCTCCAGTGTTTCGCGGCTCGCCCCGCCGCTCGTTGCCTGGCGCCAGATCTGCCGCAGTTGCTCTCCCATTTTCACGCGCATGGTCCTCTTCTCCCGCCTTGCATTGAAGGCATAAAAACGAAAAGGCATGACCGTGAGGCCATGCCTTTTGCAAAATCCGATGGTCAGAGCTTGCTCCGTTCAGCGCGATCCGCGCTGCCGTCTCCAGCTCTTCTTATTTACAAAAACAATGCTAGCAGAAAACCTCATAATTATATGCAAACTATTTTGCATATTTTGAAAATATTTTTTGTCCCGCGCGGACACCGAGCGTTTTTACTGTTTCGTCTGTCAGCCGATGTGTAATTCTCTCCGCGCTGTTTCCGCCACGCGGCCCAGATCCGAGGTGGTTAGCACGCGAATGCTGTGCTCCTCCATGGTCTCCACTCCAAAGCGGTACAGTTCCAGCCGCTCCGGCTCATCTTCTGTTGCTCCAACCTTTACAGCAGGCTCGATAATCGCGGTCAGATCGAGCGACGCCTTCTCGACGCGCTCGACTCCAGCCCGCAATCCGGCTGCCGAAAAGGCCAGTACCTTGGCCATCTCCACGCCTGGCTCCAGGCTTACCGCATGAAACATGCGGATCATACCGTTCGGCCTGTAACCGGCATCGATGCGAAGCGGGTCACCGGGCCGCGTGTACTCGGAGGCACGAATCTGTTTCCGCATCAGCTCCCATACCCCTGCCCGCTCAAACTCACCGCGCATCTCCGCCTGAATCGCGCTGCGCCCGCGGAGCTTCGAAATTCGCTCGCGCGGCGGCGGCTCAACATACAGCCGCATCAGCTCTTCCACTCCTGCAGGCATGCTTTCCGCCAGGTACGCCTTCGGCTCGGTCATCTGCACGTTCAGCGAAAGCGACTCCGAGAGAATCTGCTTCAGCTTACCTTCCGGCTCCTCTCCCAACGCTCGGCGCAGTTCGCTCTCCATGCCTTCCAGCATTGCCGTGTCGGCCTCCGGGTCGAGACAACGTACCCGGCGCCAGTCGCGTGTGAAACGGACCTGAACCGGTTCGCCGGTTCCCGGCTCGCGCAGAATCACGCCAATATGCACAAACTCGTTTCGCACCGCATCCGGCACGTACCGGAGCAGTTGAAATTCGCAATTCCGTCTTTGTTTTCCAGACGCCATCGTCTCCTTAGTTCACTCTGCCTTCGATGCTAGCTTCCCAGCGGGAATCGTTCCAGCCTTTGGCGGCGAATTTATCGCCAGGACCCCAATTCGGAAATGGCTGGCGGTCGGAGTTCCCGAATGCCTCGATCAGCTCGCGTATCTTTCCGCGCCGCGCGAGCAGCTTTTCGGCCAGCGCCTCCAGCTCCGAGATATTTCCGCCATACCACTCATGCGGAATCTCATTGACCGCCCCCCACACGACATCTTCCGAAAGCTTCTCGATCTTGAACAGCCATTTTTCGAAAGACTCCCATCCACGCACTTCCCTATAAACAAGATTGCGATAGTAAACGCCCCGCAGCGGCAGATCTTCAAAGCGCCACTCCCCGGCATGAAAGCAATATCCGAAATCGATAAAATGTGCCGTATACCTTCGCTCCCGCTGCTTTTTCACAAAGACCGCCTGACGGCCATTGGCGTTGCCGGTCCATTTATCCAGCGCCAGAACTCCGGCGAACTCCTCGATGTTCTTTACCTCGGCCAGCTGTTCCTCCGGCAGATAGTCGACCACCTGGCCCGGCATCAATCCGCCGGCAAAGCGCGAGCCGAAGTGCAAACCTGGCTTGCACCGCTCCCGGCTGCGTCCAAGGTCCATCTCCAGCTCAGGCGTGTTCTCAATTAGCCACTGCGATACGTCGACCAGATCTGCTTGTGGCGTCGTCAGTCCGATTGCCGCGGCAAGGCGTGTTGCCAGAAGCTCGTTCGCCAGCACCCGTGTATGCTGCGGGTTGTTCTGAAACTTGACGACGTATACATGGCCGTCGGCGCCGAGCATCAACTGCCCCTGTGCGCCGCCACGCATGCGCCGGATATGCTGCACCGCCGTTACCGCCAAAATTGCTCCTGTTTCACGTTGCAGGGTTTAACTGATTCCAGCATACAGCGATCAGTTCCTGTTTCCTCCTTCCAGCATCTCCGCGCGGGCAGAGAGCCCGATTGCCATTGCCATGACGCGATCGTCGTGCGTTCCGGCGCGCGCGCCGCTGCTGCCGTCGGGCAGCCGCACAAAGGTCCGGCACTCGGCCAGCAGCTCCCGGCTCATGAACAGCTCCGGCTTTTCCACCAGCGCGGCATTTAGCCGCGACAGCATCGCGGGCCGGCTCACGGAGCTGGTCAGCCATCCTGTCTGTCCGCTCTGCCGGAAGATGTTGCGATACGTGCAGACGGTTTCAAGCAGCGCCAAAATGCCGCTGCCGTGATTGTTGCGTTCGACAGCCAACCATGCCTGGTTATATTCCCAGGCCAGCTCCTTCATCTTCTGCGCCAGCTCAAGGCCGCCTATGTGTGCCGCGAACTCCGCACATTGCATCCCCGTTTCCATATCGATCACCTGGGCCGCGGAGTAATCTCCTTCACTGCCGCCGCCCGCAGGATCAACTGCCACCAGATACCTCCTGCCACGAATGGCCGGAAGCCAGATGCGAAGCCGATCATTGTTCCGCGTCTCCGTCGGCTCCGGTACATTGAGAATGCGCTGCTCCAATGGTTCGCGCTCGAAGATCGATTCACCGCTCGCCAGAAAACAGCTTTCGGCGTCTTCGGCATACTCCTGCTTCGCCAATCCGTGAAAGCTGGCGCGCAGATGCCTGCGGTAGCCAATCTGTTCAAGGTCCAGACTGTGAAGCTCGATCAATCTGTCCTCTTCTTCCGTGAGAGAAGCCCGATCCACGGCAGTGCCGCGATAGCGCGCTTCCATCCACCAGGGAAAGAAGTGCCGCACGGTGCCTGTCTCATCGGCCCTTTTCCATTCCTCGTAAAAACATCCGCCTGCACCCTCCGGCGTGGACTCGAGAATCACCTCCGCGCCCGGTGCGAGTGCAGCCCGCAGCCCGGCGAGAATCTCCGCCGGGTTGAGCGGCCAGCGCGCCAGCTCCGAGCAGTGCAGGTTCTGAATCGTCCATCCGCGTCCGGCGTTACGATCGCCTGCCGAGACAACGCGGTATTGCGAGTCAATCTCCGGAAAGACGATCTGCCGGGCGTTCTGCCGCGAAGTTCTAAGAGGTCCTTCGCGGAGTTCGTCCGGCAGCCAGTCCAGAAACCGGTGTACCATCCGGAAGATCTCTTCGGCGGCGTCTTGCGTATGCGCCACCTGCACAGTCATGACTCCCGGATGCGTGATGGTTTTGAGAAAGAACCGTGCGGCGGTCCAGGTTGTCAGTCCCATCTGCCGGGCTTTGAGCACAATGTTGCGCTGACCGCGACGCTGCTCGAAGAGCTGCTGCACGGAGTTGGCGCGGAGCGGACGGCTGTGTCCGTCCTTGCTGCGGACAAACAGCAGTTGCTCGGCCAGCTCCATGCATACCGTCCGTCCCTGCAGATGCGCCGGACGTCGGTCCAGGATCTTGCCGGCCTGCGCAAGATCCTCCCGCGTCCAGCTTTCCGCTCCCAGTACGGGCTCTTCGACATTCATGCTCAGCTCCCTTGTTTCCAGCCATTTAGTTATGTAGCGCAATCTGCGGCATAGTTGCGTTAGCGTTCCATCCGTCGGCAGGCGGCGTCATGGAGGAGTTCAACGCTCCTCCGGTTGTGGCGCTGCCGCTCGACGGAGTAAAGCCGCTGTCGGCCATCATCATCGAGCCCACGCTGGTCAGCGTTGCGATTGCCGAGCTGGCTGTGATTCCGAGGTAGTAACGGGCGCCTCCCAAGAGGCTGCAGGCGCTCGTGAAGGAGAGCGTCACGGTGTTCGTGTTCGGCGCGAACTTCGATCCTGGCGTGGCTCCGAGTTGGCATACAAGTCCGCCCGTGGCGTTGTAAATACCGATGTCATAGAAGTCCGAACTGCTTACATCGGCTGCCGAAGGCGTGTAACTGATCTTCGAGGCCGAAAGACTGCCCGAAAGCTCAAAGCTGTACAGCTCGGTGGCATTTGCGGAGAATGAGACCCCCGGGGAGGTTTTCTGGCCTCCGTTTGTCCATTCGGTCAACTGATAGCCAGTCTGCGATGCGATGGCGCTGTGGACGAAGGCATCCGTGGCAACCTGGTTTGAAGCGTCCGAAGTAGTCTGTGTCGTCGCTGTTGATCCATTCGGCAGAGTCTTGGGCACTGTCGAGACGGGTACAAAAGCTGAGAACCCAAACCACAATGCTCCGCCCATCGGCGCACCACTCACGCCGACTTCGAGCGTATGTCCGTTCAATGCGGATGTAGAGAAACTGCATGGATCGGATGAACCCGCATACCCATGAAGAGCCACTGTGTTTGCCGCGGAAATGGTGACGGTGCAGGTGAAGATGTTCGTGCTCGCAGTCATATCGAAGACATTTACAGCCACTGTTCCTGTAGTGCCAGTCGCCATTTCAGTCACAAGGTTGATGGTTCCCAGGGGTACTCGGCATCCATTGCAGACGGTGAACGGTTCGCCGATCGCATTGAGATCGAATCCTCCGATGCCGCTGGGCGAGTAGATGAACCCACTCGCAAGATTGCTTCCCGACAGGCTATAAGGAGCGGCAAAGGCCGTGCTGTTCGACATATACTGCGCGTTGCCCGCTCCGGGTCCCGTAAGAAGAGCCGTCGAATAATCCAGGATGAGCCCGCACATGGATGTGAACGGAGACGAGGCGAACTCCCCCAGCGAAGAAGCATCGAACTCACCAGGGGTGCATCTGGCGGAGTTTGACCACACCGGCAGCCTGACGTTGTTGAGATTGCCTAGAACACGATTGCCAATTCCCAAATCGTTTACCTGCGCACCGGGATTATCGGAGTTGTTTGCCAATCCGACAGAAAAAATATTTCCGCTGCCAAGGAGCTGCAATCCTGCGGTCGCCGGAGAAGGAGAAGCTGGTCCGCCGATTCCGCCGATCACATTACTGGCACTTGCTGCCCACACCACCTGCGGCCCCATCGTGTTTCCCGCGCACTGCGTCAGAGCAGCATAGGAGATGGTGAACCCTCCACCCATCCACACCTGATTTGTGCCGTTATTCAGGCCCCAGCACTCGTGGTAGAAATGCGAGACCGTCCATCCACCCGCGGCGTTCTCAGGTCCGTTCAGCACCATCGGACCAAGCGTCAGTGGGTTATTTGCGTTATAAACACTCCACCCGTCGATGCTCCTGTGATTGCCGGCGTAAGAAACCCACGGCAATGCAACATTGAAACTCAGGTTTTTGTAGGAC
The DNA here is from genome assembly GCF_049510455.1 of Occallatibacter sp. Lineage (GTDB taxonomy): Bacteria > Acidobacteriota > Terriglobia > Terriglobales > Acidobacteriaceae > Telmatobacter. The sequence goes on from NZ_JBEKYX010000037.1 coordinate 19,391, forward strand.
GCAGTGTCCGGCGTGTAATTGGAAATGTTGCCGTTGATCACCGGCAGAACTTCAGCGTATCCGTAATAGAGGTTGTCCGCTGCGATCCGTTCAAATTGTCCAAAATATGTCCCCTGCTGAATCATGAATGCCCCAGAGGGTACAGTCCGAGGCGGCGCCGGACCAATCGTCTGAAAGTTCAAGTCGTCATACATCCCCTGTGGTCCGCCGGCGGTTGTAGCATTCGAAGCAATATACGCGACCCCGGCATTTCCCAAATACCACGGAGGCAGGTCTCCAGTCGGCCCGCTCGGACTGGAAAATCCCCACGATCCTGTCAGTTTCGACGCGGCTCCGCTGTAGGCCGGAAAGAATGTCACGCAACTGTCTCCCGAAGGGCAGAAAGTCGTGCTTGTCACGTTTCCTGTGATTGTTGCGGACAGGCTGATGCCGGGTATGGAGATTACTTTCCCAATCGGTCCGTCAATGGGGGCAAATTGAAAGTTTCCGCCGTTTGAATTCGGATTGGCGACGGTTAGCAGATCAAATGTTCCGTCCGCGCTTTGAGCGATTGAGGCGCCCTGAAACACGCTTGGACCGGGAGTGATGAGTGGAGCGCTGCTTGCCGGCAATCCCGCGGTATTTGTGATCTGCATCGTGCCACTGATCTGCCCTGTAGTGTCGGGAGTCGCGTTGCTGAAGCCGTTCAGGGATGAAATTGAACTCTGGAAAATGAATGTGTTTGTCGCTGTAGTTGTCGAGATGGAGACTGAGGCCGGAGTGCCAGGAGTGAAAGTCCCTCCTGTAAACGAGATGGAAGTGGGGGCAACGGTGTACACGCCAGGATTCATAATCGTGAATAGAAGTCCATTTGCTCCTGTCACCGAAGCGCTGCAGGTAGCCTGCGAGGAGAATGTGCCCCCGTTAACTGTGCAGGTCCACGAGCCCGAATACCCTGATCCGACATTCTGCGAGGCAATGGCTACGCTCACAGGCATAGCTGCGGGACACATCGCTGTTTGCGTTGTGTTCGACAATGCCGCGAGCGTGCCGGTAAAGGTCGTAAAGTGAACGGGAGCATTGCACTGAATCTGGCCGCCCATCTGATTCGACAGGGCAACCGTGCATGTGTAGGGAGCAGTCCCGGACGTACACTGAATCGAAGACTCCGCCGGATAGGTATCGTTGATCGTTTCGGCAACCTGAACGCCGGTGAACCTTCCGAAAGTCGTCTGACCGTTGCCCACCGACGGACAATTTCGTTGTGTCGGGCACGACACATCCACGTTATCGTCCACGCGAATTTCAAGTCCCTTGAGATAGGTATACCCAGAGCCGATGACCTTTCCATCCGGGCCCTGAAACACGTCCTGACCAGGAAAGCCAGTCACAAAAGAGACGATGCTTCCATCTCCCTTAACCGGCACCGGATTATAGGACCCAGCCACTCCGGCGCTCAGATCAATCGCCTGCGCAAAACATGAAAACTGCGCCCCTCCAGCAGTAGTTCCCGGTGCAGGAAAGAGGATTGCCGCTCCAGAGGTATGCGCCGCATTGTAGGCAGCTTGAATAGCCAACGTATCGTCGTTGCCGATCTCAAATTGCCCGTTCGGATTTGAGGCGTTTGGAATCGCGGTTGTCAGGCCGGAGCCGAGTGCGGTTGTATTCACAGGCTGAGTCGTCAGATTGGTAAGACTCACTGCGTTGCCGGATACGCCCGACACCAGAGCCGCAACAGGAAGATTCGTGTTCCCGGCGGCTGCTCCTGCGCCCCAGAGAATAAGGGTCTGGCCTACTAATTTCGATGTCGCTCCTGCAACCGTGATGGTTGTGGCTCCTGCCGAAGCGGTTAATGCCGAGTACTCCAACAGGTTGCATTGCGCATTGTAGGGCGGCGCCATGATGTTGATGACGTTGTTGGCGCTGGAGACAGAGGTACTGGAGCTGACCGCGGAAGCGGCAATACTGCCGGTGACAGTGACACCGTTGCTGCCATTCGATGAGACGCCGGGCAGGGCGGCCTGCGCGCCGAGGCTGGTGAGAGCGGCCGCGGCGGTGGTGGCGCCGGTGCCGCCGGCGGCGATTGAAAGATTGGTAACGCCCGCGATGGTGGTGCCGGTGCTGCTGTAGACCGCGATCTGGCCGCTGGTGCCGGAGTTGATGATGCCACTGGTGCCGGACCCGGTGCCGGTGCCGGTGCCGCAGGCGGTTCCGGTGTTGGAGAGGAAGCCGGAGTTATCGATCTGCAGGCAGAACTTGCCACTCGTGGCGGCAAGGCCAGGGAACTTGATGGCGGTTGGGCTCTGGAATGCAGCATCGAGATTCGTGCTGCCGCCGGAGTAGATGTCTGTTTCCGTGCCTGTACCGGTTTCGAAATTGAGACGGATGTGGCCTGTGGCGTTACTGGTATCCAGGTACGTGTCGCCGGAGTTGGTGTTCTGGAAGGCCTTGAGAATATCGATGTTGCCGGGCGCGGAGTTGAGTGACCAGTTGTTGCTCGCGTCCTTGACCATGTACCACTGGCTTGTGCCGGTGTAGTCCTTGTAGGTGAACGATCCCTTCTGCGTGGCGGTAAGGCCGGGCTGCAGATAATAGTCCACTTCCGTATCCGCTCCGTTTCTTACGCTCAGCGTGCCTGCGGACAGAGAGGTTCCGTTCACTGAGAGGCTGCCGATGAACTGCGCGTTGCCGGTATTGCCGATGGTGGCGACCGCGGTGCTGGTTAAACCGCCGGAGCCGATGACAATGCCGCCGGTGCCTGCATTGTTGGAGCCATTGAGAACGATGGAACCAGTGCCGGCTGAGTTGATGACGGTCTGATTGTTGGTGCTGCCCGCGGAGACAATTTCCGCGATGGAGTTTGGCGCGGTGACCTGGTTGGCGCCGGCAAATGTGACGGTGGGCGCGGAGGTATATCCGCTGCCGATCGCGGTAACGGCGACGGATGCAACCTGGAAGCCCGCGCCGCCATTGCAACTGAGGCTGGTGGAGGCTGCCATGGTGGCCGTTGCTGTGGCGCCCGTGCCTGCGCCCCCAGAGATGGTGATGGTGGGCGGCGTGCTGGTGTTATAGCAGCCGCCGTTGTTGAGCACGATGTTGGTGACGACGTTGGCCGTGGCGGAAAGATACTGGCCGACAGCGAGCCTGTTCACATTGTTGAGCAGATCCTGCAGCGCCCAGGTCTGGAAGCCGGTTCCCATGGCGTCGGAGTAGCCTTCTTCCCAGCGATAGCCGTAGTCGGTCTGGATTTCGTTGGAGATTCCGCGCTCGTTGCCGGAGCCAATGCCGACGCGGATGTGATTGGTGACGGTTGCATCCTGCTGGCTGGCGTACCAATCCCCTTTCATGCCATTTGCATTGCGGTGGAAGGCATCCCAGAAGCTGTTGCGGCTGCCGTTGTCGATCAGCTCGCCGGTGAAGAAGGTGCCGCCGGTGAAGACAGCATTCCATTTGGAGCCGGAGTCGGCCTGATACTGGATGGTGGAGTTCTCGTTGCGGAGGCCGTCGATGGTGTTGTTGACGGCGTTGGGACCGAGATGGAACATGGTGGAGCAGCTTTCGACATCGCCGCCGGACCAGGTGTTGCCGTCGCCTTCAAGGACATTGACGCCGATGGTGCCGACGATGGGTGTGCCACCGCTGACGCTTGTGGGGCAGACGACGTGTGTCTTGACGAATGTGCTGGCGTTGGCGAAGTTGCCGAGCGCATCGCCGGTAAGCTGCCAGCCGGTTCCGAAGCCGTTGATGTAGACATCGATGAAGGTTCCGCCGGCGTAATTTCCGGTGCCGTCAAGAACGACGCCGATCTGGCCTGTGGCGTTGTTGCCGTTGAGGTAGATGCCGTCGAGGCGGACCTCTTGCGCGCGCTCGAAGTAGATACCGGCAGCGCCGGCGCCGGCAGTGGCGGTATTGATGTTGATGTCGTGCATGAAGAAGCCGGGCGTGTTCGCGGCTCCGGTCCTGTCCCCGATCTGGAAGGCGTTGCTTGAGCCGGTGTAAACCCAGACAGTGCCGCCCTGCGTGCCGGAGGCCGTGGAGCCGCCCTGAAACCCGCAGCCGTGAACGACGACGTTGCGCGTGCCCGCGGTGACGATGAACTGCGCGCTGGTGGTAATGGTGGCGCAGGGCAGATCGATGACTGCGTTGGGTGTGGCGATGGTTACGTTCGCGGCGATGGTGAGCGTGCCGGGAAAGTTGCGTGCGTCGCAGACGCCGCCGAAGGTGGAGTTGAGATTGTTGACGCAGGCCTGGAGCTTGGCTCCGATGTCAGCGCCGGGAAACTGATCCACCTGATAGACCGCGCCAAGTTGGACGGCGGTGAGCGGGCCTGTGGCCGCGCCGCCGGCGAGGGGGAGAGCGAGCGCGAATTGTCCGTCAACATAATGCTTGTCGGCGGCCTGAAGAGGTGTGGTTGGGTCGCCCGAGAGATAGAGCGGGCCGGTGAGAGTGCCACCGTTGGCGGTGAGATCGCTGGCCTGAGCCGTCGCGATGGCTTGATCGACGTAGGTTTTGTTGACGGCCTGGATGGCCTGCGCGGCAGGCAAGATCTGCGCGCGCACCGCGCCGATGGTAGCTTGCGCGGCGGCGGGAACGGTCCAGTACTCGGTGTGGACGCTGCCATCCGAGAGGTTGTAGATGACGGTATAGAAGAGCCCGCCGGGGTAGGCTCCCTGATTGGCGGCGAGATCGACGCTGACGAGACCGCCCGCACCGATGGCCACCATGGTTCTGCCGGCAGCGATGGCCTGGCCGGCGGCGGTGGTGAAGGACGGCCAACTGATCTGGAGCATGCCGGCAGCGGGCGTACCATTGGCCAGATAAACGGTTCCCTGGACCGTAGTGGTGGTGACGGTGGTGGTGGTGACACCCTGGGCTAACGCGGCCCAGACCATGCCGGCCCAGAGAAGCCAGTAAACGAGCCACTGTCCTGCGCGGAATAAGCCTCCGCGAACGGCCTGCATTGCCTGATTGTCTGTACTTATCTGTCGCTTGAAGGTGTACACGTGAGTTTCCTCTTCCCGCCAGGGCAAAAATTTGGGCGTCTGCCGCGAAAACGGCAGACGCCCGGAGTGGTTTGTGGATCGTGGTTCGAAAACAGTGGTTCGTGGTTCGTGGACAGTAAAAAGCCGGAGCATCGGCTCCGGCTTTTTTATTTCGCGAGATGTATGCGGTCAGACGTAGATGGATGCGCCTGACTGGTTGACTGCGGCTTGTTTCGATTCATGGCTGGGCGCGCTGGGCCGCGGTGTGCTGCGACAGGAGCGAGTTCCCGGCGAATTCATGGTTTGGGACTGGTTGACGACAGGCAGTCCAATTTCGTTGATGTGTGTGCTGCCGATGTTGCTGTGTGCCCCGGCCGGTTCAGGCTGAGCGGTTGATGCCGCGGCTGCTTTGACTGCGACCGGTTCTGCGAGTGCTTCGACTGCGGTTTCCGGCTCGGGAATCTGCCCGAGCTCGCGGGTTGCTGCTTCCTGCGCTGCTTCTGCTTCGTTTTCCAGCTCGACGGTCCAACGCTCGATGAGAGTGGGACGATCAAGCTCCGCTTCTTCGACCGCGACGATCTCCGCGCCGTCAGCCAGCTTAATGATGAGGCTGGCGGCGTTGACGGAATCCTTCTCTTCCACCATGTAGAAGAGCTTGTTGACGAACCTCTCAGGGTCTTCTGCAATCTTTTGGTAAGCGAGATTGCTTACATTGATCATGGCCGCACCGCGCGGCTTCTTCTGCTCTCTTCTGCTGCTGCGATTGAACGTTCTGCAATTGCTCATAATCTAATCTCCGGTTCTATTTAGGTAGGTACTTCTCCGGACGAAGCCCCCAGGGCAGAGATCGAAGCAGTATTCCCCAGATCTGCTTGAAACACCTCTGCCCCAAATGCGCCAAATTGCGCGCGCCTTGCTATAAACTTCCGAGCGCATTGGAAGCGACCGTCGCGCACGTCGACATGCGAGACAGCAGACCGATGCCCTGAAGGCTGAATCCGTTTGTAATTTATGCGGAACGACACGTCTCTTCCACGAAGCGCACAAAGGCTCCGGGAAGCTCATCGCTCCCTGTGTGTTCTCTTTTGTCTTGACTATGTTTTAAGAATACAAAATCGAGCCATAATTATATGCAAACTCCACGAAAGTTTTTTCTCCTTTGGAATGATGGGGTTGCAGAGTTTTCCACAGGGATGGGACTTGACAAGATTTTCCCGATTCGGGAATTTGGGTCGATTTGGGACTCTCCGATGGCGCTCTGCGTCAAATTCTTTTTCGGCGGGAGGAGATGCATGAAACGGTTGACGGCGCTGGCTCTGTTTCTGGTGGCATCGGGTTTGCAGTCGCAGCAGGCTTCGCAACCGGCGTCGCCGCTGCATGCGCTGGTGGACCGGCTGTATGCGTATGCGGATCAGTACCGCACCACGCTGCCGTCGCTTTCCTGCAATGAGCGCATTGTTTCCCAGGAGGTGAGTTTTAACGGCAAGGTCAAGCGGCAGGTGCGGCTCGAAGGCACGATTCGGGAGCTGCGCAAGACGCCGCCCGATCCGTTCGACCCGTTCAGCGAGCAGCATAGGATCGCGAAGGTGAACGGAAAGCTGGTGAGGGCACCGGGTGGGACGCTGGATGCGGAAGATTTGAATCTTCCGTTTTTTATTCAAGGCATCTTTGCGAATCTGATCGGCTTCCACCGCGAGGAGCTGAAGGATTGTTTTGTGTATCGCGCTTCTCCGGTGAATGACGGCAGAGCGGATGAGGTTCAGGTTGAGGCCGATCGCAAGGCCGAGCCGCCGGCTGAAGCCTGCCGGGCGATTCTGGCCGGCACGCACTACATGGTGATTGCCGATGCCGAGACCGGGCGCATTGTTCACAGCGAGCGCACGATCCCTCCCGATGTCTCCGAGCAGAATGGCGAAGCCTATTTCGCTTCCATTGACTACGCTCCGGTACAGTTCGGCGACCGCATCTTCTGGCTGCCTGCGAAGTCCTCCGCGCATGATGCTACCGAGAGTGGGGAGATGGAGTCGGTTTACTCGAACTGCCACCGTTACGCGAGCGAGGTGCGGATTGTGCCGGAGGTGCCGCAGACTGGAAAACCGCAGTGAGGGCTTCATCCGGTTTAGGTAGCAGGTTGTCGTGGCGGTGCTGGATTGTCTGCGATGGATGCGGAACGGTAGGATTCGCTTTATGAACGAAAGCGTGAAACGAAGGAAGCCGGTGCTGCTGGTGCATGGCGGGGCGTGGGCGATTCCGGCGGATGCGGAAGTGGCGCATGAGCGAGGCGTGAGGGCGGCGCTTACGGCCGGCTGGAGCGTGCTGGAGCGGGGCGGAAGCTGCGTGGACGCGGTGGAAGAGGCCGTGGTGGCGTTGGAAGACGATGAGACCTTTGACGCCGGGCGGGGAAGTTTTTTGACCAGCGCCGGGCGGGTGCAACTGGATGCCTTGCTGATGGACGGCGGGCGGATGAAGGCCGGCGGCGTGGCGTGCGTGGAGCGGCTGAGGAATCCGATTCGTGCTGCGCGGGCGGTGCTGGAGAAGAGCCCGCATGTCTACTTTGTGGGCGCGGGGGCGGAGGATTTTGCGGCGGCGCATGGGGTGGAGTTGATTGATAACTCCGCGCTGGTGCTGGACCGGGAGCGGGAACGGCTTAGAGGCGCGCAGGCGAGGGCAGCGAAGGGATTGGCCGATGAGACGTTTTCTGGGGCTATGGATGACAAGGGGCCTGAGACGGCTTACGAGAGATCAGCGGTCAGAGATCAGAGATCAGAAATGCTCTCCCATGACACGGTGGGGGCGGTGGCGCTCGATGTAGATGGAAATCTGGCGGCGGCGACTTCTACCGGTGGCACGCTGAACAAGACGCCGGGGCGAGTGGGGGATTCCTCGCTGATTGGGTGCGGGTGTTATGCGGATAACTTGTCGGCGGCGGTGAGCCTGACGGGGTGGGGCGAGCCGATTATGAAGCTGGTGCTGGGCAAGTGGGCGGTGGATCGCGTGGGGGCCGGTGTGGCTCCGGAGCTGGCGGCGCGGGAAGCGATTGATTATCTGTATAGACGGCTGGGCGGGCATGGCGGGATTATTCTGCTGGGTCCGGATGGGCGATGGGGGCTGGCGCATAATACGCCGGGGATGGCCTGGGGTGTGGGGACGGAGTTGGGTTTGGAGACGGGGTTGAAGAGCAGTTTTTAGCTTTTAGCTCCCAGCTTTTAGCTCCGTGACGGTAGACCGACCGGGAGTGCTATCCCAGGTTCCAAAATCGGGACCTGTGGCATCCAGGATTCTGTGAAAAAACGGCGGTAGTCTGAACGTATGGCGCGATTGATATTGGCTTCGGCTTCGCCGCGTCGCCGGGAGTTACTGGCGCAGGCTGGATTTTCCTTCATCGTGCATCCGGCGGATGTGGATGAGAGTGTGCTGCCGGGGGAGGAGCCGACGGCGTATGTGACTCGGCTGGCGCGGGAGAAGGCGCAGGTCGTATTTGATGCCGTGGGTGACAGCGAGGCCGTGGTGCTGGGGGCAGACACCACGGTTGTGCTGGATAAAGAGATTCTGGGCAAGCCGATAGATAAGGCGGATGCGGTGAGGATGTTGCGGGGGCTGAGCGGGCGGACGCATCGCGTGATTACGGGCGTGGCGGTGGTGAGTGCGCGTGGTGTGGAAGCTTCGGCGGAAGTGACGGAGGTTCGTTTTCGCGAGATTTCAGAAGCCGAGATTGCCGCGTACGTGGAGACGAGCGAGCCGCTGGATAAGGCTGGAGCTTACGGGATTCAGGGGCGTGCCGGGAAGTGGATTCCTCGGATTGAGGGATGCTACTTCAATGTGGTGGGGCTGCCGCTGGCGAGGGTGAGCGCGATGCTTGAAGAGCATGGCGGCGGTTGACAGGTTACGGGGGCCAGTGGGCAGATTGGCTTTTGTGCTGTCCCGGGTCCCAAAAACGGAGCCTGGGGGCACCGCGCCAGTTATGGAATCACAGTGACAAGAATAGTGTTCTACCGTTTTCTTCGGTTCCGGCGCTTCGAGGAACGGAAGCCGGTGGAAGCAGTTGAACGTGACGAAGTGGAGAGCTTCCGCTCTCTGGAACCGCTTCAGGCCGTAGGGCATGTTGTCATCGTAATCCCGTTGTGGCCTTGGCTGAAGCCCCGCTCATCGCGATGAAGCTGCGATGAGTGGGCCTTTTGTCTACTACTGCCGAACCTCCGGCTTTAACTGCTTCGATAGGAACTCGGCTGTCGCCTTGTAGCTTGCCACCCAGTCCCGCCAGAGCAGGAAGTCGTGAATCTCATCCGGGTAGACGATCTGCTCGAATGGCACATTGGCCGCGCGCAGGCGCTGCACCAGATCGACCATCTGGTTGAAGGGGACGTTGCGGTCGTCGTCGCCCTGGATGAGCAGCACTGGCGATTTCCATGTCGCAATCGAGGCATCGGGTGAGGACTCCCACGCCAGCTTTCTTGCGGCAATGTAGTCCGGAGCTTTGTTTGCTGTCGGGTCGTCTTCCTGGAAGATCACGCTCCAGTCATGCACGCCGTGATAGTCCACGCCCGCGGCAAAGAGATCGGAGTTGCGGGAGAGCGCGAGCGCTGTCAGCAGGCCGCCGTACGAACCACCCCAGATGCCGATGCGCTTCGAGTCTATGGTTGGGAGGGTTTGCAGAAATTTCGCCGCGGCTACTACATCCTTGTATTCGGATGAGCCGCGCCAGCCGCCATTTGGAGCTACGCGGAAGTCATGCCCGTACATGATGCCGAGACGGTAGTTGACCGAGAGCACGGTAAAGCCCAGGCTTGCCAGATACTGATTCTCAGCATAGGCATTGTGATAGTAGGGCCGGTAGTTGAAGCCGAGCAGCATTTGCCGCATTGGCCCACCATGCACGAAGATCACCGCAGGTCCGCGACCGTTATGATTTGCCGGTTCAAAGAGCTGCCCGTGAATCGCCAGCCCGTCTTCGCTCTGGAAGGTCACCTGCTTCGGCGTCACCAGCTTGTTCGATGGGAAATCCTTTGGCAGCAATGAGCCAGAGAGCAGAATCCGCTTGCCGCCTGCGATGCGATACAGCATTGCAGGGGTCGTTGCTGTCGAGCCAAAGCAGACAAGCATCTTGCCGTCGCCTGTTTCTGCCGGGCTCCACTCAATTGTCTCGCCTTGCGTAAGCGCTATTGGAGTTCCGCCTGCCGCAGCTACGCTCCAGATATGCCTGCGGTCGATGTCACCCTGATTGGACGAGTAGAGGGCAGTCTTTCTATCGACGCTCATTTCCACGTCTTCAATCTCGAACTTGCCTGGCGTGAGCAGTGTTGCCTGGCCGCCGCGCAGCGCGTCAATGGAATACAAATGTCCCCATCCATCCTGCTCGGAGTCAAAGACGATCCGCTCGCCCGCCGCGTAATGAAATGAGCCTGCGGAAAAGCGTGGCAGTGAGTCACGCAAGCCCGCGCCGCTGTGCCAGATTTCGTGCGCCTTCAGCGTTGTTGAGTCTGTTGCGTCGGTATCCGCCACCCAGATGGCCCACGGCTCCGGCGTCTGAGGAATGATCGGCAGCTTATTCTGCTCACCCGGCAGACGCATGAAGGCCACGTGCCTGCCATCGGGTGACCAGCGCGGCTGTGTGTCGCGATCGACGGACGGAGCAACGTAGCCGGTCTTCACCAGCTTGCCGTCCTTCACTGTGGCAATCGCAAGGAAGGCGTGATCGCCGCGGCTCAGTGTGTAAGCGATGCGGTCTCCTTGCGGAGACCACTTCGGGTTCTGGGGCGTGCCGCGCTCGTCAGTTAAAGCTACTGCTTTTTCTTTGCCCGCAATTTCGGCAATCCAGATGCGATGCTTTGCGGTCCATAGAGCCCAGCGGCCATCGGGCGAGATCTGAATGTCCTCGCAGTCCTCGCTTCCGCAACCCATATCACCCAGCAGCTTTGGCTCGCCGCCCTGTATAGGCACGGCCCACGCCTGCTGCAGCGGCTGCGCGGGCTCCGTCGTGGGATTCGCGGCGCGGCCTTCATCGTTCAACTCCGTTCCGCGCGCATAGAGCACCGTGCCGCCATCCGGCGTTAGCCGAACCGAATCGATTTCCTGCCCGTTGTCGCCGGTGTAATGCGTTAGCTGACGCGGGGTGAACTCCGGCCCATCGGCAACCCAGATATTGCGCTCACCCTTGCTGTTCGAGACCCACGCAATCGTGGAACCATGCTCATCCGTTGCCAGATCGGAAGGGAACGGCGCGCTCATCACCTGCTCTACGGTGAAGGACTGCGCCGAAGCACTGAATGCAGTAAAGACAAAGAGAGCGGACAGCGCCACGCGACGGTAAACAGAAAAATGCATGAGACCTCCCAGAAGAATGGGCAGAGAGAAGGCGTACTTCTTATGGGAATGAGTATAGAGACTGCGGCTTAGCCGATAGCAAACCGTACCGGCACGCCGGTGCGCTGCGCAAACTCGTCGCGGGTGACACCTTCGGCGAGCTCCGTGACTGCGATGCCATCCGGAGTTACGTCCATCACGCCGAGGTCCGTAATGACGCGGTTCACTACGGCAGCGCCGGTGAGCGGCAGCGTACACTCCGGCAGCAGCTTGGGACTGCCGTCTGTGGCATTGTGCTCCATGAGCACCAGCACGCGCCGCACGCCGTTTACCAGATCCATCGCACCGCCCATGCCTTTTACACGCTTGCCGGGAATCATCCAGTTGGCAAGATTGCCGCTGGCAGAAACCTGCATGGCGCCAAGAATGGCGAGATCGATATGTCCGCCGCGAATCATGGCGAAGGACTCCGCGCTTGAAAAGATTGCCGCGCCCTCCAGTAGTGTCACAGTCTCCTTGCCTGCGTTGATCAGGTCGGCATCGACTTCACTTTCGAGCGGATACGGACCCATGCCGAGGATTCCGTTCTCTGACTGCAGCACAACCGAGATGCCTGCGGGAATGTAATTCGCCACCAGCGTAGGCATGCCGATGCCGAGGTTCACGTAGTAGCCGTCCTTGAGCTCGGCGGCGGCGCGTTGCGCCATCTGGTTGCGTGTCCAACCTCCGGTCTGGGCCATTAGTTCGCACTCCTGATCGTCCGTCGCTCGATGCGTTTTTCAGGTGTCGGGTTATGCACCACGCGCTGCACGTAAATTCCCGGCGTATGAATCTCATCCGGGTCCAACTCGCCTGGCTCTACGATGATCTCCGCTTCCGCAACGGTGACTTTGCCACATGAGGCAGCGAGCGGATTAAAGTTGCGCGCCGTCTTGCGATAGATGAGATTGCCGTGCGGATCAGCCTTCCATGCCTTCACGAGCGCCAGGTCCGCTTGCATCCCGCGCTCCAGAATGTAAGTTTGCCCGTCAAACTCCTTGTGCTCTTTCCCTTCAGCCACGACCGTGCCAACACCCGAGCGCGTGTAGAAGCCCGGAATGCCCGCGCCGCCTGCGCGCATGCGCTCCGCCAGCGTGCCCTGCGGAACAAACTCCACTTCAAGCTCGCCGGCCAGAAACTGCCGCTCGAACTCGGCATTCTCGCCCACGTAGCTCGAAATCATCTTGCGAATCTGGCGCGTCTCAAGCAGCAGCCCGAGGCCCCAGCCGTCTACGCCTGCGTTGTTGCTGGCCACAGTGAGGTTGCGCTTGCCGGTGTTGCGCAGCGCTGCAATGAGAGCCTCTGGAATGCCGCACAGGCCAAAGCCGCCAACGGCCAGCAGCATTCCATCCCGCACAATTCCTTCAAGCGCCGCGGCCGCGCTGGGCCAGAGTTTATTCATCGTTGCATTCCCATAATGCCAGAGAAAAATAGCACGTTAGACCAACGGGAAGAAACCGTACCGAATTGAATGACGGGTGATTGCCTCAGCTTGCTTCGCGATGCGATACTCGCGGTCGAATGATGTGGAAGTCAGGCGCATCTAACTATAGTGAAAAAGTTGCAAGAAGGAGTTTGCATGTCCGCAAGTACCGCGAGCGCGGAGTTTGAGCTAACGGAAGAACAGGAAGAGTTGCGGCGCGAGATACGCCGCTTTGCGGAGCGCGAGATTGCTCCGCATGTGCGCGAGTGGGATGAGCATTCTACTTTTCCCACAGAGATCGTTCGGCAGCTTGGCCAGATGGGCCTGTTGGGCGTGATCTTTCCGCCGGAGCTGGGCGGCAGCGGCATGGGCTACGTGGAGTACGTGCTTGCCATTGAAGAACTCTCGCGCGTGGATGGCTCTGTTGGCATTATTGTGGCTGCGCATAATTCGCTATGCACGAATCATCTCTATCTTGCCGGCAATGCGGAGCAGCACAAGCGCTGGGTGACGCGGCTGGCATCGGGCGAGTGGCTTGGCTCATGGGGGCTGACCGAGCCGGGCGCGGGCTCTGATGCGCTTGGTGCGCGCACCACGGCTGTGCGCCGCGATAACGGTTGGGTGTTGAACGGCAGCAAGACCTTCATTACCAATGGTGGCAAGGCGGATTGTGCGCTGGTAATTGCGGTGACGGACCGCGAGAAGAAGAGCCACGGTTTGACGGCCTTCCTGGTGGAAAAAGGCACGCCTGGTTTTCGGCCGGGCAAAAAGGAAGACAAGCTCGGCCTGCGCGCCTCGGACACTTCGGAGCTGATCTTCGAGGACTGCTTTGTGCCGGATGAGAACCGTATTGGCGCAGAAGGCGAAGGCTTTATTGACTCGATGCGCGTGCTGGATGGCGGGCGCATCTCGATTGCCGCGCTGGCGCTTGGCATTGCGCATGGAGCTTACGATGCTGCGCGCAAATATGCGAAGGAGCGGAAGCAGTTCGGTAAGGCAATTGCGGAGTTTCAGGCAATTCAGTTCAAGCTGGCGGACATGGCCACGCAACTCGAAGCTGCACGGCAACTGACTCTGCGCGCTGCGCGCAAAAAGACTGCGGGCGAGAAGGTTACGCTTGAGTCTTCGATGGCGAAGCTGTTTGCCAGCGAGGCCGCGGTGCGCATTTGCGATGAGTGCGTGCAGATTCACGGCGGCTACGGATTCATCAAGGACTATCCGGCGGAGAAGTTTTACCGCGATGTAAAATTATGCACCATCGGCGAGGGCACCAGCGAGATTCAGCGCATGGTGATTGCGCGCGAGATTCTGAAATAGCCGCGGAGAACAAATGAGTAACACATTGCCCTCAAAGCTGGATACCAAAGCCACGCGCTACGGGAAGAATCGCGAAGCGCTGCTTGTGCTGCTCGGCGCCATGCGCAGCGAGCAGGAGACGATTCGGCTTGGCGGCGGCGCGAAGGCGATTGACGCGCAACACGCGAAGAAGCGACTGACTGTGCGCGAGAGGCTCGCGCTGCTGCTCGATCCGGGCGCGGTTTTTCTGGAACTCGGCCTGTACACCGCATACAAGATGTATGAGGAGTGGGGCGGCGCGCCTGCAGCGGGCGTTGTGACTGGCCTGGGCCGCGTGCATGGCAGGCTCGTGATGGTGATTGCGAACGACGCCACCGTGAAGGCCGGCGCATTCTTTCCCATGACAGCGAAGAAGGTGATTCGCGCGCAGACGATTGCGCTTGAGAATCGCATACCGACGATTTATCTGGTCGATTCTTCCGGCGTGTTTCTTCCGCTGCAGGAGGATGTGTTTCCGGATCAAGATGATTTTGGGCGCGTCTTTCGCAACAACGCGGTCATGTCGGCAAAGAATATTCCGCAGATCACGGCCATCATGGGGATGTGCGTGGCGGGCGGCGCGTATCTGCCGGTGATGACGGATACCGTGCTGATGACCGAAGGCAGCGGATTGTTTCTTGCCGGACCCGCGCTGGTGCAGGCTGCGATTGGGCAGAAGGTGGGCGCGGAAGAGCTGGGCGGAGCCACCATGCACTCGGAGATCTCCGGCACGGTTGATTTTAAAGAGCCGGATGATGGGGCCTGCATTACGCGTGTGCGGTCGCTGGTGGAAAAGCTGGGAACGCGTGGCAGAGCGCCGTTTAGTGCGATTCCCTTTGATCTGAAGAGGGATGCGCCGCTCTATGCAGCGGAGGATTTTTACGGGCTGCTTGATCCTGATCCAGCGCGTTCCGGGACCAACACATACGACATCCATGAGGTGATTGCGCGGCTGGTGGACCGCTCGGAGTTCGATGAGTACCGCGCGGGTTATGGACGCACGCTTGTCTGCGGTTATGCGCGCATCGGTGGCTATGCGGTGGGCATTGTGGCTAACCAGAAGCAGCATCAAACTACGACTGCGGCGGGCGGCGACCGACGCACTGAGTTTGGCGGCGTGATCTATACAGAGAGCGCGGAAAAAGCGGCGCGCTTTATTCTCGACTGCAACCAGAGCCTGATTCCGCTGATTTTTCTGCACGATGTGAACGGCTTTATGGTGGGCCGGGATGCCGAGCAGAGTGGGATCATTCGCGCGGGAGCGAAGATGGTTGCCGCCGTTTCCAATTCTGTGGTCCCGAAGATTTCTGTCATCCTGGGCGGCAGCTTTGGCGCGGGCCACTACGCGATGTGCGGGAAAGCCTACGATCCGCGCTTCTTGTTTGCGTGGCCCACGGCACGTTACGCCGTGATGAGTGGAGCCTCGGCCGCAAACACGCTCGTTGAAGTACGCGTAAAGCAACTGGAGCGCGGCGGCCACGCTCTCACCGACGAGGAGCGCAAGCAGATTTACGACGAGATCAAGAACACTTATGACACGCAGGCCGATCCGCGCTATGGAGCCGCGCGGCTCTGGGTGGATGCGATTGTCGATCCTGTGGATACGCGAGCCGCGCTGATTGCGGCGCTGGAAGCGGCGAGCCTCAACCCGGATGTTGCGCCGTTCAATCCAGGTGCAATTCAAACGTAAGACTGATGAACAATGCAATCCAATTCGTCGAGTGCCCGCGCGATGCATGGCAGGGATTGGCTGGCGCAATTCCAGCCGCGGCCAAGGCGGAATATCTGCGTGCGCTCATTACGGCAGGATTTACCCGCATCGATGCGGCCAGTTTTGTTTCACCGCGAGCCGTTCCGCAAATGGCGGATTCGGAAGAAGTGCTTGCGCAGCTTGACGTGCCCGCCGATGTCGAAGTCATTGGCATCGTGGTCAACGGGAAGGGCGCGGAGCGTGCGATTGCTACCGGCAAAGTCACGACGCTTGGTTTTCCGCACTCCATCTCAGCGGAGTTTCTGCACCGCAATCAGA
>NZ_JBEKYX010000038.1:0-34965 GCF_049510455.1 Occallatibacter sp.
ATCCGCAGAACCCGAAAAGCCCCATAAACACGCACCAAAACACCAATTCAAACCGGTTTGAAGGCAAAAAGTCCACAACTCCCCAAGGAATTCAAGGACTTGTGGCGTTTTTCAATGAGTTCTTAGAACCATCATGACAACAGTCAGGACCGTGGCAGCCCGTGGGAGCGGCACTCCCTTTCGCTTAAGCAGCAATGAATGTTCGCGGAAGTTGATGAGATGGCTCATTCCCATCGCGATGAAATAACTGACAAACAGGATCCGTCCCAGCAACAGAAGCAAAAATGGCACATGCATACTAAAGGCTCCATCCCTGTGGCGCCGGTCCAACGTTCCGCCGCTCATTCAGAAAACAATTTTGCTCCTCAGGTCGGGCGCGACCCCATCGATGCGCCGAGAGAGTTCCGGCAGATGGCACGTTGGCACGCGCGGAAACAGATGATGTTCGATGTGCAGGAACATGTTGAAGGTGATCCAGTTCTTGATTCGGTTATGCAGCGTTCGTGCGAGATGGTGCGTCCGGTCGCAATGGTGATGTACTGTCCACACCGCGAAAAAGGCCGTCATGCATTGACCGACCAGCATCGCGCCTACGTGGTATCGCAATACGTTGCTGCGTAATGCTCCGAACACTATGAAAACCCACACCGCGCTCAACAGCAGTTCAGCCGCTACGACCCGGCGCAGCCTTTTGTTGCCATGCCGGAATGCAGTGACATGGAGAAGGATGGGAAAGAGCGGCCCGAACAGCAGCGCACGCCATGCCGGCATCTCCGCGCTGCGTCCTTCTACATCGCCCTGGCCTAAGTTGAGCTTATGGTGACGCAGGTGATTGAACTGAACAGCATGCATCGAACCAAGCATCACCAGACTCATGATCCACAACACGATATCGGTGCTGCGGCGAGACAGTCCAAGGGAGCAGTGAAAGGCGTTGTGGACCACGCGAAGACCTGTGAGGAAGAAGAAGAACGAGAAACCGAGCGCGAGTCCGAAGTGACCGAACCCGGCAAATAACAGTGAGGCAGCGAGCCACGCCGCTGGAAGCAGAGGTTCACTGAAAACCTCGAACCGGCGCAACGACACCAGGTCGCGCCACTCTACAAACTGAAGTCTCGGGTCGTGAAAGACAGCCGGCCGAGGTTCGGGACCGAGTTGAATTACCGAAGAACCAACGCTGTTCTTCGAGTCACGCTGGCGGCCTCCAGTCCACTTCCTCCTCAGCCCGGCCACAGCATCCCGGGCAGAGGAGCACGTCAAGCTGAACGCAGGGACTCTCGAGCCAATCAGGATTACTCCCAAGTTCGCGAAGATACGGAAACGGAAAAACCGGAGAAAAGCCGCTTAAATCGAACCCAGAACAATTAACAAACTCAGAAGCTGTGGTCGTCGCCAATTTACGCTCTGCGCCAGCTTCATTAGACCTGCCTCTGGTGAATTCGTCTTGGTTCTAGCCGCAAACGGATGAACACATAGTCATGGCTCCTTATTGATTAAGCAGTAAAAATAATTTGAGAGCTGTGATGGCTGTCACAGCATAAAGCGAGGGGTGAGGAAAATAATATGTGGCAGGTTGGGCGTCCTCAGTCGAGTTGAACAATCTGCCCGGCGAGAAAGGCGGTTCACTTCATGCTCCACGAGAACATGGGCGGCGAGGCTTCTCGGCGAGCTTGTTGCGTTCTCTTCCTCGATAGACTCAGTCCCCGCAGATGTTGGCGAAACTCCACGCGTACCCAAATTCAGGCAATGCATTTCGATCATTGAGCATTTTGCAGATCGAACGGCGCAGTATATGTCTCGCAAAATCCGGAGGAATGAAGGATGAATGCATTACCTGAAATCGATCTGCGATCGGCATTGGAGGCTCGTGGGATCTCACGCCGGCAATTCGTGAAATTCTGCAGCACCATGGTTGCAACCCTGGCGCTCCCTCCCCGGTATTTGGGCGCTGTCGTGAAGGCTCTGGATCAGAGGACGCGCCCTGTTTTGGTTTGGCTGGAATTTCAGGATTGCGCCGGGAACTCTGAATCCATGTTGCGCTCCGGACATCCCACGGTCGGAGACTTCGTGCTTGAGCTGTTCTCCTGGGAATATCACGAACTGCTCATGGCGGGAGCGGGGAAGCGGGCGGAGGATACACTCGAACGTGTCCTGAGCGAGCATAAGGGCGAATATATCGCCGTGACCGAGGGCGCAATTCCGACGGCGGATGGCGGAGTGCACTGCACGATCGGCGGCAAGACCGCGCTCGATATCGCACAGCGCGTCTGCTCCAATGCAGCAGTGAATATCGCGGTCGGTGCCTGTGCCTGGGATGGTGGAATCGTCAGTGCAGGTCCAAACCCAACTGAAGCGGTTGGTCTCGAGAAGGCGGTTCCTGGAATCAAAAACCTGGTCAATCTGGGAGGCTGCCCCCACAATCCCGCCAACACCGCCGCAGTCCTTGTCCACTACCTGACCTTCCATGAGATGCCTGCGCTCGATCAATACAATCGCCCGCTCTTTGCATACGGCAATATCATCCACGATCAGTGCGAACGCCGGGCTCACTACGATGCCGGACGGTACGTCGAGGAGTGGGGAGACGAAGGCAGCCGCAAGGGCTGGTGCCTTTACAAAATGGGATGCAAAGGACCCGAGGCGACCTATAACTGTCCGACAGTTCGCTGGAACGAGGGCACCAGTTGGCCGGTAAAGTCTGGGCACGGCTGCATCGCCTGCGCCTCTCCGCGCTTCTGGGATACCAAGTCGCCCTTCTACGAGCGGTTGCCGAAAGTACCGGGATTCGGCGTGGACGTTAAGGCGTCGGAGATTGGATGGGTCGCCACAGGCGCGGTTGGCGTCGCGATGGTGGCTCAGGTCGTGGGCAATATCGTGCGAGACAATATCAGGCCGAAGCATGAGCCCGCCGCTGAGAATAAGCCATCTGATGCGGGCGGAGGTCCACAGGCATGAGGTGGATTCCTAAGCATGTCCTATCGTTCACCGGTCGGATCCCAGTGAGCGGTCTTCCATTCAGATAGAGATCTGAATCAACGGAGACAGTCGATGAAAAGAACAACACGGAAGGCGGGAAGCAATGCCTCCTGGAAGGAGCCGGCACCCGGACAGGTACGAGTGTACGTCTGGGAGTGGCCCGTTCGATTCAGCCATTGGGTGATGGTGATCACCATTATCTCGCTCTCGATTACCGGCTACTACATGCATGCTCCCTACGTCGCTGCAGGGGGCAGGACCGCTTACGTCATGGGCACGATGCGTTTTGTTCACATCGTCTCCGGCTTTGCGTTTATGTTGGCGATCCTGATACGAATGTACTGGTTCTTCTTCGCCAACCGATGGTCGCGCTGGAATCAGTACATCCCGACCACGAAGAAACGCCTGGCAAATCTGGTTGCTGTCGGCAAGTACTACGGGTTCATGGCCTGGTCTCCGGTCCGGTATATCGGGCATAACCCAATGGCGGGTGCCGCGTATGCAGTTGTCTACGCCATGGCGATCGTCGAGATCATCACCGGTTTGGCGCTCTACTCTCAGATCCTCGGAAGTAAGACGCTCAGCTTTTTTGTGGGCTGGATTCCGCACTTCATCGATATCCAATGGCTTCGCGAGATCCATTTCCTTATCATGTTCGGCTTCTGGATGTTCTTCATCCACCACATCTATACGGCGATCCTCGTTTCCGTTGAAGAAGAAAACGGCTTGATGGACAGCATCTTTAGCGGGTATAAGTTCGTTCCCAAGCAGGAGTTGCTTAGAGACCCGGCTGTGGAAGAGCAGCAACCAGATGTGGAGACAGTTCAGGCAGTCGCTGTCGAGGAAGAGGAATCGCACACCGCGGTCTGACTTGCACCGCTGTGGTTGTTGCCGAGGAATGGCGGATCACGCGAGCCTCCGCCCGTCTACTCGGCAATAGATGCGCAGGATTCGCGCTACCGACCTTAGACATTTGACGCGTAAAGTGAATCCAATGGCATCTCTCCTGCGGACCCTGTTTGATGATGAATCGAGCAACATTCGAAGTAAGATAATTGGCATTTATGCGGTATTGCTGGTGTTCAATCTGTCGGCATGGCTCTGTGCCCTCTGCGCATTCCACCGGTATCCAGTGTTGTTGGGAACTGCGTTTCTCGCCTACAGTTTTGGGCTTCGTCACGCAGTAGATGCCGACCATATTGCCGCGATCGACAACGTCACTCGCAAGTTGATGCAGGAGGGACAACGTCCTGTCACGGTGGGGTTTATGTTCTCACTCGGGCATTCAACAGTCGTGGTGTTGGGATCTGTCGCAATTGCTGCCACCGCGTTTGCGTTGCAGCACCGCATCGATAGCGCCAAGAATATTGGAGAGGTGATCGGCACCCTGGTATCGACGCTTTTTCTGTTCGGAATCGCGATCGTGAACTTGATCATTCTCCGGTCGATATATCAGGCATTCAGGCGGGTCCGGCGTGGAGAGTCATATGAGGAGGAGGACTTTGATCTGCTGTTGGGCAACCGCGGCTTTCTTAGCCGCTTTTTTCGGCCAGTCTTTAGGCTGATCCGATGCAGCTGGCAAATGTATCCGCTAGGCATCTTGTTCGGTCTCGGCTTCGATACCGCCACAGAGATTGGGCTGCTCGGCATCTCCGCCGCCGAAGCCTCCAAGGGGTTGTCTCTGTGGGCCATTCTCGTATTCCCGGCTCTCTTTGCCGCTGGCATGTCCCTGATCGACACCACTGACAATATCCTGATGGTGGGAGCCTACGGGTGGGCGTTTGTAAAGCCCATTCGAAAGCTCTACTACAACATCACAATCACCTTCATATCTGTGTTGGTAGCCTTTGCAGTCGGCGGAATCGAGGCGTTGGGACTGTTGGCCCGGCACTTCCATCTGAACGGAGCATTGTGGAATCTGATCAACAATCTCAACGAGAACTTCGGTGTGATCGGCTACGTCATCATGGGACTCTTTGCGGTGAGCTGGATACTATCCATTGCAATTTATAAATGGCGTCGTTTCGACTACCTCGAACTGAATGCCTAACTTCGAGCGCACACGGATCGTCGGTGGATTTGAGTTCGTTTGCTTCTGGGCATTCGAGAGGAGACTGGACAGGGGAATGCTGAGGCCTGGTTGCCCCGGTCACGATTCTTGCCGGATACATTCGGGCGGTTGAGCACATACGCATTCAGCTATCACCGGCAAGAGAATCAGAGCGACGAAGCCTGCTCTTGACACTTTTCCTGATTTCCCCGCCGTCACTTGTCGTGAATTCTGTTTGTTGCTCGGATGCACGATCGGAATACCTGTCGTCACGAGTGAGTGGTAAGCCGCTACGCCATCGATCATGCCGGCTCAACAAAAGTTGATAAACGCCGAGATCCGCTCTACGGAACGCTGCTGCCGAGCCTGCCATATACAGCAGCCAGGTGCGATAGGTCACTTCGGAAACGGATCTCAAGAGCGTATCCGCGTTTCGCTGTAGTCCGTCAACCCAGCGCCGTAAGGTCAGTTCATAGTGTTCGCGGAGATTCTCCACGTCTCTTACTTCAAAGCCGGCGGACTCGGCCGCCTGAAGCGTCTGAGAGAGAGTGGCGAGCCGCGCATCGGGAAATACGTACTTGTCGATAAACGAGCTCTTTCGCGGTGGCGATCCGTAGGACCGGGCAATCCCATGGTTGAGAAAAACGCCGCCAGGCTTGAGCAGCCGATGGACCGTCAGGAAATACCGCGGGAGATACTTCACGCCGACATGTTCGAACATGCCAACACTCGCTATCTTGTCGAACAAGGCTCCGAGCCTCGCCTGTTCCCGGTAATCCAGCAATTCCACTGCGCAGCTCTGGCTCAAATTGTCTTGTTCAATCCGGTCGTTCGCCAATCTTGCCTGTTCGCGGCTGAGAGTGATCCCACGGGCAAGCACCCGGTATTTCGCGGCCGCATGCAGAATGAGACCTCCCCAGCCACATCCGAGGTCAAGCATGCAGTCGAGAGGCTTTAATCTCAACTTCTGGCAGATCAGTTCAAACTTCTGGTTTTAAGCAACTTCGAGAGAGTCTCCGCTCGACCGAAAGTAAGCACAGGAATATGCCAATGTTTCCCCCAGCCATGGCGCATAGAATTCAATCGGCTGATCGTAGTGATGGGCAATCGAAGACTTGTCCCTGCGAAGAGAGTGCTCAGAGCCGCGCTTGATCCATTGCCCCAAATCAAACAGCGAGCTGGCGACGCTCTCGAGGATTTGTTGTCGAAGTCCCCGATGACGAGTGAGAATGTGTTCCGCGACGGAGAAGGCAGAGAACATGTCTCCCTCGATATCCAATTCACCGTGAATGAATGCTTCCCCCATGGAGAGCTCGGTAGGCTCGGCCATGAGAGCCTGCAATGCAGCGGGAGTGTTCAGAACCAGTGCAAAAGCTGTTTGCTGCTCTCTGGCGGATGACCACTGCCACCCATTCCAGAGGCGGATAGAGAAAGGAGCACCCTCATAGCCTTGAAATAGATCATCGAGCGTCCTGGCTTGTCGCGACTGTGTGGGCTTGACCATAATTTCGCGACTCTTTCTTTCTGATGAAGTCAGACGCGCTATTCATTCTGCTTCGCGTCGGACATACTTTCCGAATTCGCAGATGTTGGAACCCTTGGATGAGGCTCGTTACTCATTGATCTTTCGGCTAGAAGGAAACGGTGCCCGGCAGAGTTCAATTCGGTCGAATCTGCTGGACGCGGCTGGGTTGTGAGCGGATGCTGGCGCCGAGCGGGAAGGCGGATAGACGTAACAAGGACTCGGCAGCAATGGTCTTGTGGAAAGTGGCCTTGGTCGTTACAGGGACAGGGACACATGCGGCGTGTCACACATTCTCCCCGCCCGGATTCTCCCTGGGCAGTCATCGGATCGTATGCGGCCATCGCCGACTACCACACGAAGATACGAGCACCATCCCCGGAGGAATGGTTCCGGCCGGCCAGTGTCGATTCACCATGTGTCAGACCCTCGCTTCCTGGCGTCACGCCGGGAAAAACTGGCTCGAAGCCGGTCAGCTCTTCGATCTGCGCGGCTTTGTGACGGTTCATGGTCTCGGCAGCAATATCCGCTTGCGCGCCCGAACCTGTTGCGAACTCAAGAACCCCACCTTGTTGCACAGCCAGGACGTAGGCACGCGCCTCCGTCTCTAGTGCTCCAATCTCTCGAAGGTCTTGGCCCAGGGCCAATGAAAAGTCAGTTCCAGGCGCGCTCAGAACGCCGGTAAGGGGCATGTCAAGCGGCTCGAAAAGAACACGTATCTCCGCCGGAGCAAATCCAACTTCAGTAAGCTCACGGGTCACTGCAGCCGCTGAAGCCTCATTTTCAAATAGACCGATCGCAGTTCTTGCCATTTTGCCCTCCTGCTTCGACGCTCACGCTGTTAGATGGCGGACCGCAAGGCAAAACTTTACCTCCGTACGAAGAAGTGTGTATGTGATGGCCATCACTTTACGCAGTGTCCGCAAACACAGCATTCCTTGTGAAATCGCGGAAGACTATTGGGTGGAGAGTCCGATCACGACAGAATCCCCACGGTAACCGGCGGGGCGATCGATACTCAAGCGAAGGTCGGAGTGTGAATGAGAGGTCTCCTCATAACCACATTTGGCATGGTCGACGTGATCGGTGAGCAGATAGAGCCGTACCTCCAGGTTGTCCCTTCAACATGATCGCACTTACATCACCTGCCCTATGCTTTCGCCGCAAATGAGAATTAAGAGGTGATTTCTATGTCTCCTTTCAGTCGACAGACCGGAACGAGAAGTTCTCGGCGCAAACCGCGTGGAAGGCCCAACTTCCTTGACCTTAAGAGCAGCGCGCTCGTCCACTTCAGCAATATCGCGCATCAGGTTGCATATCCAGGTGGCGCGATCATTTTCAAAGAGGGTACGTCCGCAGACGGAATTTATCTGGTTTGCCTCGGCAGGGTAAAGCTCTTTGCCACTTCCTCCGACGGCCACAGGATGATTCTAAAGATTGCAGGTCCGGGAGACGTGCTGGGACTGAGCGCAACGCTGAATGCCTTACCCCATGAGGTCACGGCGCAGACGCTTGTCCCCTGTAACTTCAAACACATCGGTGAGCGTCTCTTTCTGAAGTTTCTGGAGTCGCATGCGGAAGCCGGTTACCTAACTGCGCTGACACTCGCCAAAGAGCACCGCGAAGTATTTCTCGGAGCACGCCGTCTGGCGCTTTCGCCTACCGCTTCCGCGCGCATTGCGCAGATCTTGATTGAACTTGCAGTTAAAGAGGCGGCGCCGCGCTTCCCGATGGAATTGACTCATGCCGAACTTGCCAACCTTGCGGGCACGTCCCGAGAGACTGTCACTCGTCTGCTCAACCAGTTTGAACGCGATGGAATCATCGCGAGAGATGACTCGAACCTTACGATCCTCGAGCGATCGCAGCTGGAAAAGCTAGCCAACTAAAACAGGGGCGGAGCGATCCAGATCTGATTATGCCCTGCGACTGAGGAAGGTGAAATGATGAGTGGCCGCAATGCCGGATCAGGAACGGGGAGAGCCAGGCCGCATCCGGAGGGTTGGCGGCGGGTGGTGAGTTGGCTGTTCGCGCAGGAAGCGGTGATCGAAACAGTCGCGACTAGAGTCCGCTTTGAAGTGAGCCCGGAGACGGCCTGGAACTTGATCATGTTCTATGAAGAGGTCCCCGGCCGGCCGCCATTTCTTCTTCGTGCATTTATGCCTTGTCCGGTGCGAACAGAAGGAACCAAGACCGGCGTTGGGGCAACAATTCGATGTATCTATAAGGGAGGAGATCTGGTGAAGCGCATCACCGCCATTCAACCTCCATGTCTGATCCGATTCGAGGTGACGGATCAATGTTTGGGCATCGAGGGCTGTGTCGTAGCGCGCGGGGGTACGTACATGATCGAACGCAATGGCGATGGCGCTGACATTGTGCTCACAACGAGATATTCGGCATACCTGCATCCGCGCTTTCTGTGGAACCCTCTGGAGAAGCTCGTGACTGGTCAACTGCATCGCCATATTCTCAACGGCATGCGTAGCAGTCTGTCGGAAATCTCCTGCGATGTGCGCTTGCCCGCTGAGCGCCCTCCCATCTCCGAACGTCATTGAAGGAGGTCTGGCATGCACAGCATCGCAATCACCTTCCCGTCATTAGTTCTTATACGGAGTAGCGTCGCTGCAGTCTGGCTCTATGAGGGACTATGGTGCAAGGTACTCGGCCGCATGCCGTCGCAAGTGGACGTCGTTTCGGCCGTCCCACGTTTCGGTCGCCGGTTCGGACTACCCTTCCTGAGGGCACTTGGTGTAGTGGAAGTTGGACTCGCTGTATGGGTCCTATCCGGCGCTGCTCCCGGCGCATGCGCGATCGTACAGGCGGGGCTTCTTATCCTGCTCAATGTGAACGGTCTTTTGTGGGCGCGTAATCTCATCCACGACCCTGCTGGCATGATCGTCAAGAATGCTGCTTTCCTCCTGCTGGTATGGGTTTGTGGTGCGATGCCTGGAGGACGATTGTGACGATGGAGACGGCCTGGGAGGCTGGAACTCTCGGTTCTCCAAAAGGGCCGCAGCGCCTGCTCTTCGGGCAGATGCATGAAGACGCGGAGATTGAGCGCGCGGCGTTCGAGGGAAAGAGCCGTGTGTTTTGCATCGCCTCGGCCGGCAGCACAGCGCTCAAGCTCGCGGATGAGCACGAAGTGATCGCTTGCGATATCAACCCGGTCCAGCTTGCGTACGCTGAGAGGCGCGCGAACGGCGCCGCAACGATGACCGGCGATGCTGAGAAGGCGATGAGTTTCGCACGAGCGTTCATGCCTTTCATAGGATGGGGGCCGGGCACGGTTCGGACCTTTCTTATGCTCTCCGATACCGGCGAGCAGATGGCTTTCTGGCGCGAGCATCTCGACACGCTCCGCTTCCGCGCAGGCATGGAAGTGCTGCTTTCTCGCGTCGTCCTGCGCACCGTGTACGGCCCCCAGTTCCTGTCCTTCCTGCCGGCAGGGTTTGGCACCGTGATTCGAAAAAGGCTGGAGCGAGGCTTCGCCAACCATGCGAACGCCTCGAACCCCTATGCGCGGGCACTGTTACTTGGGGAGTCCTGTAACGACCGCACGGCGAGAGTGAGGAAGCCACAGTTCGTGCTCGGAGATGCGGCGGCGTTTCTGGAATCATGCGCCGCTCGGTCCTTTGAGGGCTTTACGCTGTCAAACATCCTGGATGGCGCGCAGCCGTCGTATCGATCCCGGCTCGCGCGGGCGGTGCGGAGAGCGGCTACAGACGACGCCATCGTCATATTGCGAAGCTTCGCGGAGCCGCCTATCGAACTTGCCGTCAACCACGCCGAACGCGACCGCTCCATGCTGTGGGGGGTTGTGGACCTTCGCAGCGCACATACGTTTTGAGGTCGTCGCTCATGATCAACTGCCCATGCACCGGGCGCTTTGGAAAGAAGACGAGACACGACGTCTGCGCTCACTCTGGTATCGAGAGCAACCCGCCAGAGACGTGACCTGCATCACAGATGCGCGGCAGAAAGCGAGCTATGGTGGAAGCTGCGATGACTGCCCTTCTGATGCACCGACTTCAGTTCGCGTTCACCATCACGTATCACTATTTGTTTCCGCAATTGACGATGGGTCTCGCGCTGCTCATCGTCGTGCTCAAGACGGTTGCTCTGGTCAAGCACGACGAGCGGTATAACCAGGCCTCGCGCTTCTGGGCGAAGATCTTCGCCATCAACTTCCTGCTCGGCGTGGTTACCGGCATACCGATGGAGTTTCAGTTCGGCACCAACTGGTCGGAGTTCTCGCGACGAACGGGTGGCATCATCGGGCAGCCACTGGCAATGGAAGGTGTATTCTCCTTTTTCCTCGAGTCCACATTCCTTGGGCTGTTCCTGTTTGGCGAGAAACGCCTCTCTCGGTGGGCGCACTGGGGTGCGGCCTTCATGGTGTTTGTCGGCTCCTGGATCTCCGGGTTCTTCATCATCGTCACGGACGCCTGGATGCAACATCCGGTTGCTTATCGTCTCTTGCCGGACGGCCGATTTGAGCTCACGAGCTTCTGGGGACTGCTGCTGAATCCCTGGGCCTGGCTGCAATACGCGCACAACATGTGCGGCGCAGTGATCACCGCAGCGTTCGTCATGTCCGCCGTCGGCGCATTTTATCTGCTGGAAAAACGCGACAGCGAATTCGGGCGGCTCTTTCTGCGCGTCGGCGTCATCGCCGGCCTTCTTTCCTGCGTCGTGCAAATCTTTCCGACCGGCGACCTGCAAGGGCGTTATACGGCGAAACACCAGCCGGCTGCAATCGCAGGCATGGAAGGGCTCTTCCACGGCGAGAGAGGCGCTCCGATCGTGCTGATGGGGCAGCCCGATATTGAGCGGCAACGCATTGACAATCCACTTGTCGTCAACAGAGTTCTGAGTTTTCTGATCTATGGGACGACTTCCGCAGAGGTCAAGGGGCTGGATCAGTTTCCCCAGGATCAGTGGCCGACAATGCTTCCGCTGCTCTTTTACAGCTACCACATCATGGCTGGTCTTGGGACGTACTTCGCGTTGCTCATGATCGTCGCCGTCTTCCTGTTGTGGCGCGGCAAACTCTACCGGGCGCGCTGGATATTGTGGCCAATCCTGTTGAGTTTTCCTCTTCCTTATATCGCGAATACCGCCGGCTGGATGACGGCCGAGATTGGGCGCCAGCCCTGGCTGGTCTACGGTCTGTTGCGTACGGCCAGTGGCTATTCGACGCATGTCTCCGCGGGAAACAGCTTGTTCACCCTGCTCGGATTTCTTGGCATGTACAGCGTGCTCTCCATTCTCTGGATCGTGCTCGTGTACCGCTTCATCCAGCTGGGGCCGGAGTCGGCTGAGGGCCATTCCCGTCCGGACGGCATCGCGGCCTAGAACGCAGAGGAGAAAACAATGGGAGCTGTTTGGTTCTGGATCGTCGCTGTGATGCTGGCCGCTTATGTGGTACTGGATGGGTTCGATATCGGCATCGGCATTTTGTACCCGTTCCTCGCAAGCAACGAGGACGACCGTAGCGTCATGATGCGCTCGATCGGCCCGGTCTGGGACGGGAACGAAGTCTGGCTGCTGGCGGGCGGAGGTACGCTCTTCTTTGCTTTCCCGCTCCTCTACGCTTCGGCATTCAGTGGCTTCTATCTACCGCTGATGATCGTGCTCTGGCTGTTGATCGGACGGGGCGCCAGCATTGAGCTTCGCTCGCACATAGATAACGGCGTATGGCGCAGCTTCTTCAATGGAGTCTTCTTCCTGTCGAGCGCGCTGTTAGCCATTTTCTTCGGTGCGGCTCTCGCGAATGTGATTCGCGGCGTGCCCATCGGGCCGGACAATTACTTCTTTCTGCCTCTTTGGACTAACTGGCGTGTCGGACCTCAGCCTGGCATCCTGGATTGGTATACCGTCGTCGGCGGCCTGGTCGCTCTTATTGCCCTCGCCGTCCACGGCGGCCTGTATCTGGCCCTGAAGGCGACAGGAGATCTTTGCGAACGCGCCCGGCGTTTCAGCCAGCAGGCGTGGTTCGCGCTTTGCGTCATCACACTTGTCAGCTTGCTGGCGACCATTCTGGTACGGCCGGAGACTCTTGATCATTACAAGCTTCATCCTGTCTCCTTCGCCATACCCGTCCTGGTGGTTCTTTCGCTGGCGGCAATGAAAATATTCACCGTACGGCGGCAGGAGCTAAACGCATTCCTGTCTTCCTGCCTTTATCTCGCCATCATGCTGGTCGGCGCGGCTGTCGGACTCTATCCAACACTGCTTCCATCCTCCACAAACGCAGCGAAAGACATTACCGTGGCCGAGGCGATTTCCGGCCCCTACGCAACGCATGTGGGCCTGATCTGGTGGTCCTTTGGCATCCTGCTCGCGATCGGATATTTCTGCGTCAGCTACTGGATGTTCCGCGGCAAGGTCTCTCCTCGAGCTGACGGTTACGGGCATTGAAAAGCACAATCCAGCGCGCTTTGCTGGAGGTTCAAGACAAAGAAAGGCTGTGACGTTCGTCACGCATATATGTGATCCACAACACAGCAGCCAAAAGCAGGAGACTCGTGAGAATGAAGGGAGATTCCAATGCAAAATGGTGTCGAGGGTCGCTTTAAGAGATGCACGCTGGCTGCGCCTGATCGGATTCTGGTTGCCACCGATTTCTCCGATATGGAGTACCTCCTGCCCCACGCGATCGCGCAGGCACGGGCTGGCGGCTCGGAGGTAACGTTAGTTCATGCCGTTTCTCCTTACAGTGGGTTGCCAACCGAGGCTGGAGCTGTGCCCTCTTATGTAGACAGAACAAAGATGGTTCGGGACGCCCGCGTGATGCTGCTTGGCGTGGTGCGTCAGATCGAGTCACGAGGAATCAGCTGCAATACCGCCGTTCGAGAGGGCCTTGCCAGCGATGTCATTCATGAGGAACTTCGGCGCGCCGATGCGACCAGGCTCATCCTGGGTACCCATGGACGCGGAAGATTGGGTCAACTCGCGCTAGGCTCTGTCGCTCAAGAACTCATCTCCACGGTGAATATCCCGGTATTTGCCGTCGGACCCCACGCCAGCGACGTCGTTCAACACGCTACTCCGCGGAATATCCTCCACCCGGTATCTCTTATGGGCGACTATCAAGAGAGCGTAGATCTGGCTCTCGACATCGCGCAAACCTACAGGTCCGAATTGACTCTCCTGTATGTTCTGGATCCGGACGTCGCAGACAGCACCAATCCTGAGCGGATCCTGGACTGGGCCAGAAACGCGCTGGATGCGCTCACCCCGGATGCGACGGCCCTCATGCCTCCCGTTCACACGCTCGTGACAACGGGCCAATTGACCGAAGAGGTCTTGAAAGCAGCGCTTCAGACCAACGCTGACTGGGTCGTGCTGGGCTCGGACGGAGACCATCGATTCGGACCGATCAACGCAAGCACAGCCTCTAAGTTGCTTACGTCTGCGACTTGCCCAGTACTCTCTTTTCGCCATGAGCCGTATCGAACAGGGAGCCGAAAACTTGAGGTCACTGCTCAACGCAGTTTCGCACCTTCCATTGCCCGAGCATAGCGCGGCAGACTCTTCTATTTTAGATACTCCGCAATCGACCGGAGCCTGGCAGGCAGGTATGGGGCGATTCGTGTGAGCAAAAGTGAACAGAATTGAAAATAGTCGAATGGAATACTCGCTGCTGAATTCGCTTGAGATTTTCTGCGAAAGAACACTTCAGTTTCCTTGTGGTTGAGGGAAGTGTCGCGTACCAATAAAAATCGGCAATTGCACAGGGAGCGGACCGTAGAACATGCTGACCTATGACGCAAGGGAAAATGGATCTGTCTCAGAGACCGAAGTCTACGCCCGATCGAATGCGGCGCAGAAGACTCCGGGGAGCCAAGCTAACTCGCGGTTGAGGACGGAGCACCAGCGAGGTCATAGGTCTTTCAACAACCCGAACATCGTCGTTCCGAGTCCGCGAGCGGTGATCTGCAGGGTGATTCAGCCGGCTTCGCGCTTACGGTTTTCAATATCTGAGAGGTGGCCCCGGTTCGGGTCTAAATACCAGGCCATCTCCGTCTGGGTCCATTTCCTTGCGTTTCTCAGATTTCGAATCCGCATTCCAAGCTGGGCGAGGAGGGCACACCAGACAATCCGGAAGAAGCCAGGAAACTGGCGCGATTACTTGTTCACCTGCGATTTTAACCGCTGCCTACCCAACGTATAGCTATTTTTCCATTTACCCCTAGAAACGGGAAACGGATGCGGCCACAGGCAACGTAAGAGTTTTGGTTACGATGATCCGCTCGAAAGGCACTTTATATGCCGTCAGCCGCGCGACATTCCGCAGATAAATGTGCAGACTGCAGTTTCCGCACCCTGCGTCTCTTTTGCAATCTTGGCGATGATGCCATGCGCCGTCTGGACGAGATTGGGATGCACATGGCACTGCCAGGCCGCGCGGTGGTCTTCAAGGAGAGCCAACCCGCAATTGGTGTTTTCGTTGTCTGCGAAGGGCAGCTTAAGCTCTCGGCGACTTCTCGCGACGGACGTGTGATGATCTTACGTCTTGCCGGAGGTGGCGATGTTTTGGGATTGAGCGCGGCCCTGAACAACATGCAATATGAGGTGACGGCGGAGACGCTCGAACCCACCATCCTCAAGAGCGTACGCCGCGCGGACTTTCTCGAGTTCCTCCAGACCTATGTTGAAGTGGGGAAGAATACTTCACGGGTTTTGGCAAAGGAATATCACGAGGTATTTCTGGATGCCCGCCGCCTGGCGCTTTCCGGATCGGCCTCAGGCCGGCTTGCGCGCCTCCTGCTCGACTGGGCCGCTACCGCGGCCTGCGGTAAACCGGAGCTGCGCTTCACTATGGCGCTTACCCACGAAGAACTCGCCAATATGGCCGGAACCTCTCGCGAGACCGTGACTCGTCTGCTAAATCAATTTGAACGTGACAAGTTCATCGTCCGGCACGGCGCCTCTATCGTGATTCTGAGCGCGGATCAACTAGATCTGTTGGCTGGATAACAGGCTTTCTCTTCCCCTATTCTTTCTTTCAAGTAAGAGGTCACCTGATCGCACGATGTGAGCGCCGTCACAATCGACCGTATCCTCCGTCACCGACACGGCTTCTCTGACTAGCTGAAAGTGGGACGTAGGGAGGAAACCAACAATGCGGAAAACCGCTTCATCCCGTTGCGGATGACGGCAATCGCGGCTGGCTCATGTAGCGGAGCGAATACTACTGCATCCTCAAGATCGCTGAGGACCCGCGCCGTGATCCTCTGGTGCCCCTGCAGCTTCGCACCAGGATGCACTACGCGATATCCGACGGCTTCCACCGCGGGTATCCGTGATTCACAGACTGCGTCCAGGACCAGCCGCATCGCATCCTCCGGCGTCGCCGCCTTCACCTCAGAGTGCCGGTTGCTCAGGTTCGTGCCTCCCGTTCCTCGAAGTTCGAGCGTGGCGTCTGTCTCCCCGATGTTGCTCACCTGCCCATCAAAAAGGCACTTTGGTTCAGAAGCGCTCTGATCGGGATCGGAATCGAACATCGAAAACTTGATGGATGAAGATCCACTATTCACGACCAGGATGTGCATAGTCTGCCTTATTGGTGCCTTCCCCATTGATGGACTGAGCATGACCTAAGTACGAAGGTGACAAGTATCGTCCCAAAGTCGAATCACCGGTTGGGATCGGTTCTCCTCGTACCCGAGAGCGCTCAGACTGGCCGTACTCAGGAGAAAGAACCTTCCGTCCTCCGGCCCGAGGCCGAGCCAGCGGGCAGCCAGCATCCGCAGGAAGCGCCCGCTCGAGAACAGCAGCACGTTCCCCTCAACGGTCCGTACCCGGCTCACTACCTGGTCTGCCCGGGCGCTGACCTGTTCCGCCGTTTCGCCGCCAGGGTAGCCGCCGCGGAACATCTGCCAGCCGGGCCGCACCTTGAGGAGCTCCTCGGTCGTTTTGCCCTCGTCATCGCCGTAGTTCCACTCGAGCAGGTCCGGATCGTCTACGGCTACGGCTTTGAAGCCGGCCAGCTCGCACGTCTTGGACACGCGCTGCAGAGGGCTGGTGAAGACCTTGGCGAAGGTCAATCCCCGCAACCGTTGCCCTAACTGTCGGGCGGTGTGCTCGCCGTGCGCGGTCAGCGGCAAATCGACCAGTCCTGCATGCTGGCCCGTAAGGCTCCAGGCTGTCTCGCCGTGTCGCGCCAGGTAAATAACAGGAAGCGTCTCGTTCATGCCAATCCTCCAAATACACTGCACACGGCCAGCGGATGCCGAGCAATCGTGATTTCCTCGCTGGATAGAATTACGCCGCCGCTTCCAGCTTGCCGTGGTCATCGCAGTGCTTCCCGTGGGGATGATGCAGGTGGCCCTTAACGAGATAATCCACGTGATCTCCGTGCGGCACCCGCTCATGACCACACTTCGGACCATGAACGTGATTTGCCTCATGTGCGCCACAGCTATGCTCCGGCGTGCACTTGTCCTGATTTGTGGCACTGGTTGACAGCTTGTGTTCGTCGACGTGACTCCCGTGGACGTGATGCAAGTGGCCGTCGTGGAGATAGTCGGTATGGCCCTCATGCGTTACAGCCAAATGGCCACAGTTCGGGCCGTGGACGTGCGAATGCTCCTCATGTTTGGTGCAGGTTGCGGTCATCGCTTGTACCTCCGAGGCATCTAAAGTGGAATTTCCGGGTCCAAGGCATTCATTCGCACGAATGTTCGGACGGCATATCCCTTCAATGCAACCCCAATCTAGGCTTGGCCAAAGCGTATAGCTGTTCCATTTTGTACAGGCTGCGATGTGCGTGGCCAAACATACTGGTTGGAGTCATCGTGACTTCTGCGCCATAGCCGGACTCCGTGGCTCGTGGGGACAGCCAGCGTGCGGTCGTCCGCTTGAAAGGAGTCACTCAGATGAAAATGAGCGTCGAAAATCGGCTTATCCTTTTGGGAGGCGCGGTAGTCGCGGGATTGGTGGGCTGGGGGTTTTTGCGACGGCCGCTATCCACATCCCTCTTCGGCATGCTGAACAGCGACGTGCGCCGGTTTTTGCAATGGCCGCTTTTCACACTCGGGAAGGTGCCGCTGACGCCTCTGTTTCTCGTCAAGTGCATCGTGTTCTTGATCGCCCTGTCGCTGTTTTCGCGTTTGTTTCGCAGCTTCCTTGCCAAGAGGGTCCTGACTCACACGTCAATGGACCGCGGACATCAATACGCGTTTGTGCGTGTGTCGGGCTACATCATTTTCGTGCTGGGCCTGGTGATCGGTCTGGACACGGCAGGTTTGAATCTAAGCAGCCTTCTGGTAGTGGGTGGCGCACTGGGCGTTGGCATAGGATTCGGGTTGCAGAACATTGTGGCTAATTTCGTAGCGGGCATCGTGATTTTGTGGGAAGGGCCGATCAAACTGGGGGATTTCATCGACATAGGCAACATTGGCGGTTCCGCGGAGTTGACGGTCTCCCATGGAGAAGTAGTCCGGATCGGCGCACGGGCACGTGGGTGAGGACGTTCGACAACGAAGTAATCATCGTGCCTAACTCCCAACTCATCAACAACCGGGTAGCAAACTGGACGGCGAGTGACCGGACCGTAAGATTCACCATTCCCGTTGGAGTTTCTTACGACAGCGATCTGGATGTGGTGCGCTCCGTGCTGCTGGATATTGCAAAACGCAGCGAGCATGTTCTGCCAGATCCCTCGCCGGTCGTACTGGTTACTGGGTTTGGCGACCACAGTGTCAACATCAGCTTGCGCGTTTCCACGATCACCATGACCGAACGTACCGTTATGCTGAAGAGCGATCTGCTCATGGAGATCTTCCGGGTGTTCCGTGAAAAGAAGATTGATCTGCCGTTCCCCGTTGCCCACCCGCCGGGAAGAACAACTGAAGCGGCCGTTGCCGGAACAAATGAGGCGTGATCGCAGTATCTGTCCAAGATGCAAAGCGAGGTTCAGGCGTGCCAGGCTCTCAAGAAGCGGCTGTTTAAGATGGCTTTCCGCCACGAACAGGCAGTGACACGCGGGGCAGCAACTCTGGGTCAGATATTGCGCGGCTTGGCGTCAAATCACTTCTAAACCCAGAGATGTGGTTGCACCGCGATACATCGAAAACCTGACGGATGGGGATCCACTATTCGCGACCAGCGTTTGCATAACCGTGCCCTGCAAGTGTCTCATCCATCGAAATTGCACTCGCGTCGCCCTTTGGGACTCTACTTGCCGCATCTGTCGTGGATTTGAGGCTGACAGTCTTGACATGTCTCGCAAGGCCGACGCTCTCAAGAAGATGAATACCGTAATAATTCACATCAACCTCGTACCAGGCGAGCCCGTGTCGGGCCGAAACCGGGTAGGCATGATGGTTGTTGTGCCATCCCTCGCCACCCGTCAGCAGAGCCACCCACAGATTGTTGCGGGAGTCGTCACCGGTGGAGAAACGCCGTGAGCCCCAAAGGTGCGTCACGGAATTGACCATCCAGGTGACGTGGAAGCCGATCGTTACAGGTAGAACCGCACCCCATAGGAGCCAGGACCACCCTCCGAGGGCAAACAGGGCAACCCCAACTACAGTCAACGGAACCCAGTGATATCGATTTAACCAACGGTAGTAACGTTCTCGGGCGAGATCCGGAGCATACCGCCTGAGAGCCTCCGTTTCGTTCCGGAGCGAGCCATTCAGAATCCATCCCATGTGGGACCACCACTTGCCGTCGCGCGGGGAGTGCGGATCTCCACTCCTGTCGGTGTATCTGTGATGCATGCGATGGACAGCGACCCAGTAGATCGGTCCTCCCTGGAGAGCAAGCGTGCCGCAGGTAGCGATCAAGTACTCCAACCACTTCGGAGTCGAGTATCCACGGTGAGTCAACAGGCGGTGGTAGCCCATGGCTATTCCGACATTCTGTGCCAAAATCCACACAACGAGAAAGACAACCAGTGCAGACCATCGAAAGTAAAACAAAGCAGCGATCGCGCCAAGATGGAAGCCCACGATGGTAATTGCAAAAATCCAATTGATGCCACGACTCACCGTCTGGGTGTGAAGACCCGTTTTGTCTTCAACCGTAAGATCGGGGAGCGACTCTTCCAGGGTGACGTCGCTCATGGTCTTGTCCTCTCGATACGTTTTAGATATCCTCTGCGAAAGCAGCCTTTGGAGCCAGTGGCGTCGACGAGGCGCTGACCTTCGGAAGATGAAGCGGTGCAAGCAGCATCACCGTCTACCATAGGTGGCAGCGCTAGCAGCCAGTATTCGACTCCGGAGATGTGAAAGCTGTTCAGTTTTGCTCAGGAATGCAAAACACGAACGCGAAACTGGTCATCCAGTGTCGCCGCCAAGCACGTATTCATCCAAGTTCGATCGACTACTACTCCGAAATGGGAGCATAGACGCAGTATCCTCGCGGCGGCGCGGGGAATTCCGCATTTCCCTTGTCGTCAGTTGTACGCTCATCGGGATGAGCCGCATCATGACCATCCCAGGCGACCGGCTTGAACTTCTGTTTAGTCCATTTCGTCTGTACCGAGGTGCCGCTCCACTGATTTCCAAGGTTGTTCAGCACATGGACCAAGCCGCTCTGCGCTTCTGTCCCATGACGCTGCATGATGTACAGGTCGGGATCGGCATGCAGGATCGTGGACTCGCCGCCCGCGTAGCGATGATGCACGTCGATCAGTGCGTCGATTCCATTCGGCGTACGAGGCCGTGCGAGTTCGCAATTGAAGTAGTCCCACCAGAAGACGCACGGATATCCGTCACCAGTCAGAATGAACGAATAGCCAAGCATCTTGTCGTTCACGACTTCATTGCCGCCCATATCGTGGTTTTCGGTGAAGGTGACCGCATTAAACGGACGACCAGCGGAAACCGATTGGCCATCGGTCAGCCGGCGCAGATCGTAATTCGGCGTGTCGCAAACGTCCTTGAGCTTATACCGCAATGGAAAGTCGAAGGCCGCGATCTGATCATCCGTGACCGCCCGCACTTCATCGAGCCAACCGTCGATAGCCTGAGGTCCCGACCAATACTCTCCCACCACAAATGGGGCGAACTCACGGCCGTCTTTCTTCTGGTACTGATACTTCGCGAGCAGTCCGATCATCCATGCCCCGAAACCCTTCACAAAATCGAACCTGAGACCGTCGAAGTCAAGCTCCTCGATGGCAAGGCGCGCATACTCGAACATCGCCTCATACACGCGTGGGTTGCGATGACACAAGTGCGGAAATCCGGCGAACTTCTCACCCTCGATCATGACGCGTTCATATCGGCTCGGATGAAAGCAGTTCCAGTCGCGAGGAAACTTCCCGCTCTTCGGTGTGAACTTTGTCCATCGCTTCTTCCCGTCGAGTGGGTTAGTCTCTTCCTCATCGGCCCCCGAGCAATGGTTGATCACCATATCGGCGATTGCACCGATCTTGTGCTTTCGCATTACCTGGATCAGCGTCTCGAGTTCCGCGCGATTGCCGTACAGGGTCTTGACGGAGCCCTTCTGATCGAAGTCGCCCAGATCAAAATAGTCGTATGGGTCGTAGCCATTTGAGGCAGGGTTTGTGGCTTTGCTGAAAGGCGGTAGCCACATGGAATTGATTCCGGATGCTGCCAGTTGAGGTACTTTCTCGGCGAGGAAGTTCCACCACGCCCCGCGCTTGTTCTCTTTAACCGGAGCGTCCCAATAAAACGCCTGCATCATGACGGCCATTCGCGATCTCTCGATTCTGATGCTATCTCTCAAATCTTCGACACTGTGCCGCATCTATGGATGGGAGTCTTGCACCGACACCCATAGCCGCGGCAGACAGATCAAAGGCTTTGTCTGCTCAGGTGCGTCCCTCTTGTGCCGCTCGAGGCAAGCGCCGCCAGCACTGGCGGCTTTCATGAGCTGCCGGCACTTGCGAGATGAAGCCGCACAAAGTTGCATCACTGACGCCACACAGTAGTTATGGTGATGCTCGCAGACAGTATCGTGCTGCGGAGCCGCAAAAGTTGTACAGTTTTGCTCATCCATCGAGGGAAGTGAATCGCCTTGAGTGCCGCTCAGAGACCCTAAACAATCAGGGTGTGGCATAGGACTTGAGTTCAGGCCAACTAGCGGCCAATCAGTTCTTTTAGAGATATTTTAAGAGCGTCGGCGATTCGTTCGAGAGCCCGAAGTCCTGGCTCTGCCCGTCCGGTTTCAATCGCTGAAATGTGCTCCCGGGCAAGTTCGGCGTGATCGGCGAGGATCTGCTGAGTCCAACCACGCTTCAGGCGCAGTTTACGGATCCGCCCGCCGACCCATACGCAGATGTCGGTTGCCATACCATCAAGGATGGCCGTAGGATAGGACTGCGATGTGAAGCATACTTCACATCGAAACGACGAAGGGAGCTTTTATTTGGGTCTTTTTCCCACGGGCTTCATCTGAAAATCACGATCTACAAAGAAAGAAACAGACCGCAGAAGATATACGCCTGTGATCTACAAATGCAGATTGACTCTGTTTCTCAAGCAGTTGCTTAAAGCAGAGACTTCCGATATCAGAAGGATTCCTCTTTTGTCTTAGATTCGGATGCCGTCTCGTATCCTTTTGAGCTTCTCCTGGACGAGGCCGCCTTCGGGGAAGCTGCCTCCAAATGGTTGAACTGAAGAAGACCTCATTTGATGCCACCATGTTTCTGACGAGCGCAGGCCTCGGACGAAGGATCGTCCGATTCAAGCCGAAGCAGGCCTTCTTTTCGCAGGGAAGTCCGGCTGACTCCGTCTTCTATCTGCAAAAGGGCCGCGCAAAACTCACTGTGGTTTCGCAAGGCGGGAAAGAGGCCACGATCGCGCTCCTCTTTGCCGGCGACTTCGTTGGAGAGGAATCGGTTGCGGGAGTGGCCGGGTTGCGATTAGCAACGGCCACCGCGATTACCGCCTGCGTGGCGCTTAAGATCACCAGAGAGGAAGTGCTGCGCGTGCTGCACGAGGAACATGCCTTCTCCGATCTGTTTCTGAAGTTTCTACTGGCCCGCAGCATGCGAACCCAGGCCGATCTTGTCGATCAGCTTTTCAACTCCAGCGAAAAGCGCCTGGCGCGAGTTCTCCTGTTGATGGCGGAGTTTGGCAGGCCCGGAGAATCGGAAAGATTGATTCCGAAGATCACACAGGAAGCACTGGCGGAAATCATCGGAACCACCCGGTCCCGGGTCAGCTTCTTCATGAACCGTTTCCGCAGCCTCGGCTTCATTGAATACAACGGCGGTATTCGGGTGCACAAATCGCTGCTCAATGTGATTCTGCATGACTGAGCGCAACTCGTCCCTGTTCCACGGTCTATCTACTGAGATCCGATACCACCACGGAAGTAGCTCCCCAATGGTACGACCAACTGCTGAAGAGCAGCCCCATCTCATAACCTTGCGGCGGAACCGACAATTCCGAACAAATGGAAGAGCTTCTCACTGTCTAGAAGCGTAGCCTTAGAGATGCAATGGCCTGCCTGCGGACGGCTGTTTTGGAAAGGCAACGAATCTGTCGCTGCTGAAAGAGTTTTAGAGAGGGCAACGTGAGCCTATACCACGACCTGAATCTTTCTCGGTCCCACGGTGCTTCGACACTGTGAGCCATCCTGTCGATGAGGAAGGGACAGAGTATTCCGTGAATCGCCATGACGGCCGCCTACCAGGATCCTTTCGTTTGGCCGTATCTACCTTGTTGCATCTTAAGGAAGGGAAATCATGAGAATCTTAGTGGGAGTTGACGAGTCAAAGTTCGCCGGAGATATATTGCGGGCTATTGTCGCCCAGTTTCGGACTGAGAACACGGAGATCCTGGTATTGCATGTGTTGGAGACAGTTGGGCCGACTCCCCCTCAGATGGACCCAGGCTACGCGCCCGAGTTGGAGGGCCAGAAAAAGCCAGCTCACGCGTTGGTCGAGCGAATTGCGAAAGAGCTGCAGAGCGCCGGATTCAAGGCCGACACTGCGGTCGAGCTAGGTGACATCAGAGAGGGCATCATCGATCGCGCGGAGGAATGGCGCGCCGATCTGATCGTTATTGGTTCGCATGGGCAGAGAGGCATCCTGCGTTTTCTGCTTGGAAGTGTGGCAGAATTCGTCGCTCGCCATGCGAAGTGTTCCGTAGAGATCGTTCGCACGTCACAGACTCCGCTTTCTTGAATACAACAGCGGTATCTAGGCGTAGAAATTGGGTAATGGGTCAGTTTGAATCCAAAGAACATCTGCTATCGCGAACGTATGATAAAGGACGTTATCATGCGTGAAAAGAGAGAGACCAACTGTTATAAATCCTTACGCTCTTCATGATTGTTGAACACTTCAAGGACGGCGACCCCGAGACGATTCGTGAGCGTTTCGTCCGTGATGGCTGAATGGTGCCCGAAGATATCATCTACCACGGATCGACGCACAAAATGCACGTTGCTTTCACATCATGGAAGCTGCTGATGCAGAAAGGCTCAATGCGTGGACAAGCTGTTGGGACGATTTGATCGATTTTGAAATCACTCCAATCCTGTCCTCTCAGGAATACTGGTTTCAGTTTGAACGAGTTATGTCCCGCGTGCTAATCGGGTTCATAACCTAAAGGGCGTCTGAGAGGTAAACTCCTGCTCATGTTGTTCATGGTCATAGGGGTAGACCCAACAAATGGCACCTGAAAGTCAGCAATCGACACAGCCTTCCCCTCGAGACAATGCAATGATGCTTGGCGCGTTGGGGATCCTCGCCTATGCCGCTTCAATGATGACGCATGAAGCGCTGGGACACGGCGGATATTGTCTCGCCCTGGGTGGCCATAACGTCATGCTCACCGGCTGGGGTGAGGGGTGCAGCGTTCATCCGCCTGGAATTGAGGCGGCGGGTCCTGCGGTGCAATTTGGTGCCGGCCTACTGGCGTGGTTGGTGTTGCACCGGCTGTCCCCGGGCGCCGCCAGGCTACGCTACTTTTTCTGGCTGTATATGGTTTTCAATCTGCTCGTCTTCTCCGGCTATGTCGCATTCAGTGGTGTGACCGATTTCGGAGATGCCGCCGTAATCATCTCTGGCCTCCATGCACACATCGTCTGGCGCGGCGTGCTAATTTTGTTCGGTGCAGTGGTCTACTTCCTGTCAATGCGAGCAACGGCGTTAGAATTTAAGCGATTTGCTGGACTCGATGACGGAAGCAGGCGCCTGTTCCGCCTCGTCTGGATTCCGTATGTCACGGCCGGCGCTTTTGCGTGCTGCGCTGGTGCATTGAACCGAACCATGGGGCACGGCACCGCGATTGGATTGGCAGCGGCATCATCTTTCGGCGGCGGTCTGGGTATGTTGTGGCTGCCCGATATGCAGCGCGGGATGGCGGTGAGCGCACCGGCACCGAGTGTCTATCTCAGCTGGAGCGCTGCGTGGGCTGTCGCGGCGGCCGGCGTCGTTGTGGCTTTTCTATTTTTTATCGGCCCTGGACTGAAGTGATCGCGTCTACCGCCACAGGTACCCAGAGGGTCACGGAACCAAATGGCGCCTGGTGACAAGACTGTTTGGGTTAGGCGGAGGAGCGAGCAGGTCTTTGCGACGAAGTGCCTGAAAAACGGATTCAACTTCACGAATGCGAACGCGGTCTTTGGGGTCACCACCTAAAGTTCCGGAATTCCGGCTATTCAAAGCTGGGGATTCAAATTGACCACTACCAGAAATTGCCCAGACTTTGAGATGGCCAAGCTGTCTTGTACGCCGAGAAAACCGTAGATACGGCAAAATCAGGAGTTGATTCCGGCCACCCTTTAGAAAACTAAACAGGGAAGCAGGGAACCATGCGGCAACTTACGTGCGCTGCAGAAGCGCTTGCCTGTACTGAGCAAAATGGCTCAGTTTTCTCATGCCGGCGAGCGGATACTGCTAGGAAATCGGAAGCAACACTTCCGTTGTCACCGTGTGGGACACTCGTGCTCCGCTTGTATGCTGCGGAATCCATCCTCGAACCAGCGAACATCGGAGTGCCTGAGGATGAAACCGGCCAACATCACAGACTCAGCGTTGGCTGTGGCCAAAGACCGTAGCCCTAACGCCGCTGGCACTCCGGCGGCTCTTCCGCCCCCGGGTAAGTCTCCGCCTGTGCCAAAAGCGAAAGACCATAACATCCGTGTTTCCCCGGCTGTCATCGATGCAGCAGGAAAGGACGGCGATGAACTGCTTCGTTCGCTGGGCACCACCGGCGAAGGTCTGACGCAGGCTGAGGCCGAGGACCGGGCGCGAAAGACGGGGCCGAATGTAGTCGCGCAGGAGCGAAGGCGCGGCTGGTTTCTCCGCCTCCTGGTCATCCTCCGCAATCCTCTGGTGATCTTGCTCGCGGCACTTTCCTCGATTTCCTTTGCCACCGGCGATCCCCGCGCCGGTAGCGTCATGGCCGGAATGGTGGTTCTCAGCGCAGCGTTGCGCTTCTTCCAGGAGGCGCGCGCCGACTCAGCTGCGGCCAAGCTGAAGGCCATGATCCACGTGACGGCTACCGTGGTTCGCGATGGAAACGCCCGCGAGCTTCCCCTATGCGACCTGGTTCCTGGAGACATCATTCATCTATCTGCCGGCGACATGATTCCGGGCGATGTGCGGGTGCTTTCCGCAAAGGACCTATTCGTTAGCCAGGGAACGCTGACGGGAGAGTCGCTTCCCGTGGAGAAATTCCACGATGCCGATCCCAAACCGGCGAACTCGCCGACGGAACTCAAAAACACCTGCTTCATGGGCACGAGCGTTGAAAGCGGGACGGCGACCGCAGTCGTGGTCGCCACGGGAGTCAACACCTACCTCGGGAGCATGGCCGACTCGATCACCGGGGACGCGCCGCCGACCAGTTTCGACAAGGGCATCAACGGCTTCACCCGGCTGATGATCCAGCTCATGGCCGTCATGGTGCCGCTTGTCTTCCTTATCAATGGATTCACCAAACACGATTGGAAGAGCGCTTTTTTCTTTTCACTGGCCGTGGCGGTAGGGCTTACTCCGGAGATGCTGCCCATGATCGTCTCGGTCTGCCTCGCCAAGGGCGCGATTGCCATGAGCCGCAAGAAGGTGATTGTCAAGCGCCTCAATTCCATCCAGAACTTCGGTGCCATGGACTTGCTGTGCACCGATAAGACCGGCACGCTCACCGAGGACCGGGTGGTGCTGCAGCGCCACTGCAATGTCGCCGGACGCGAGACGGATGAGGTACTGCTCGACGGATACCTTATCAGCCATTTTCAGACGGGGCTCAAGAACCTGCTCGACACGGCCATCCTGCACAGTTCGGACTTTCATGAGCAATCCCTGGTCGAGAAATACAAGAAGCTCGATGAGATTCCTTTCGACTTTACCCGCCGCATGATGTCCGTGCTCGTCGAAAATCCCGTGGGCAAGGCGGTGCTGCTGACCAAGGGCGCGCCGGAGGAGATCTTCCGCCAGTGCTCCCAGTTCGAACTGGATGGGAAGCTGTCACCTATGGACGACGCCCTGATGAAAGGGCTAAGCGGCGAATATGCGAGTCTGAGCAACGACGGATTCCGGGTCCTGGCGGTCGCGATGAAGGAGCTGCCCGGAAAACAGGCTTGCTCCAGGGATGACGAACGCGATCTCGTGCTGAAGGGGTATGTTGCGTTTCTCGACCCGCCGAAACCTACCGCGGCAACCGCCATTCAGGCGCTGCACAGGCACGGGGTCGGCGTGAAGATTCTCACCGGCGACAACGACCTGATCAGCCGTAAGGTGTGCAGAGACGTGGGACTGCTCGCCGACCCGATGCTGCTGGGCGACGATCTGGAGAAACTGTCCGACACCGAGCTTGCTGACGCTGCTGAGAAGACAACCCTCTTTGCACGCCTGTCTCCCGCGCATAAGCAGCGGATCATTCGCTGCCTGCGCGCTAAGGGCCATGTAGTCGGATATATGGGTGACGGCATCAACGACGCCCCCGCATTGCACGTCGCGGACATCGGCATCTCGGTCGACACCGCGACCGACATCGCCAAAGAATCGGCCGACCTGATCCTCCTGGAAAAAGACCTGATGGTGCTGGAGGGCGGTGTCATCGAAGGCCGGAAGGTCTTTGCCAACATTCTCAAGTACATCCGAATGGGCGCCAGTTCCAACTTCGGAAATATGTTCAGCGTCCTGGGAGCGAGCGCCTTCCTCCCGTTCTTACCCATGACTCCGATTCAGATTCTGAGCAACAACATGCTCTATGATTTCTCGCAGGTGCCAATTCCCACTGATTCGGTCGACGAAGAACTCGTGGCGCTGCCGAGGCCATGGAATATCAAGGAAATTAAACGGTTCATTCTCTGCATAGGACCCATCAGCTCGATCTTCGACTACACGACCTTCTTCGTTATGCTCGATCTCTTCAAGTGCTGGGCTCCATCCCGCGCTCCGTTGTTTCAGACTGGCTGGTTTGTCGAGTCGATCATGACCCAGACACTGATCATCCACATTATCCGCACCAACAAGATCCCTTTCCTGCAGAGCCGTGCGAGCTGGCCGTTGTTGATCACAACCCTGTCCATCATGGCCTTCGGAGCATGGCTTCCTTATTCCCCCGTGGCGGCGTCGCTTGGCCTGGTCCATTTACCGAGGCTATACTGGCCGATCCTGCTGGCAACGCTTTTTGCCTACTCTTGCCTGACGCAAGGGATGAAAGTCTGGCTGCTCCGAATGAAATGGATTTGAACGGAGTGCTTACGCTCCGCCAGCAAGCAACCAAAGTCCGCAAAGTTCAATACGAGCAAAGGCCATTGCGTGGCTCCGCACCGCACCGTCACTGGGTTTTAGCTTCTCTTCACTGGGCTTTGGCTCTCTCCAGATCTTTCGCACCGGCAAGATGCTTCTCGAGAACGGGCAAAGCCGCCCCCGCATAGGATTTCAGAGCCGGATTCTGCGCGTCTGTCGCTTCCTTCTTGTAAACGACGATCGCTTTGGTGTGTCCGGCAATCATCTCCCGGATATAACGGCGATCAAAGGCTACGCCCTTCAGCTTCTGGAAGGGGTCAATCA
Source organism: Occallatibacter sp. (assembly GCF_049510455.1). Classification (GTDB taxonomy): domain Bacteria; phylum Acidobacteriota; class Terriglobia; order Terriglobales; family Acidobacteriaceae; genus Telmatobacter. Next base: position 28,510 of record NZ_JBEKYX010000038.1, read on the forward strand.
TCGTTCGATTGTGCTCGGTGTCGATCGCGTTTGGCACGTTCAGGCTGGCCTGGTGCGCCGCGTCGTACAGTTGGTGGAAGTCGTTGGTGTGATCGGTGACCAGCGACTGAGCGTAATCTTTTACCGGTTGCGAGGAAGCCGCGGTTTGCGCCAACTGTCCAAGATTGGCCTCCGCCATGTCGGTTTGTGCGGCGAAATCGACAAAGCGCTGGTCAGTCATAGCCGATCCTTCAGCGGTTGTTTTTTGAGCCAACGCAGGAATCGAACACAGAGCGATGCAGCAAACAGCGGAAAGCATAGGTTTCATCTGAATTTCCTTCCCATCAAAACCAGTGAGATGCCAAATTAGATATGAATCGATGCAACGCGCTCGCATCGTCTACCTTCCCGCAGGAGGCTGGGATGTTCCTTCCGTTGGGACGCAGTGTGCGCAGTCTGACTCTTTTCGTCAAGACTGCCCGCCCGTCCGCGCTAGCTGCTGTATGCGTCAAGCTCATGTATCAGGCTATGTGCCGAAGCTGGGACATGGATCGTGCCGTCCACAATCTGATGCCGATCCACATTGGTTCCATACAGCGCCTGATCCCCGCTTTTGTCCGCCTGCATTACAGCGCCATCCAGACTGATTCCAGCGAACACACCTTTGCTACGCGAATAGGACAGAATCTCTGCGTTCAACTTTAGATCCGTGGCGGCGGTGGCGTTCCGTCCTACCGGACCTGCCGCTACTGTAGCGTCGCCACCGAGTTTGAACTTGTCGCTCAGAAGGCTATGCAAGGCGTGGTCATTCATAAAGAGCATGATGATATCCGTTGAAGAGCCGCCAATTTGGAAGCCTATGCTTCCCTCGTCGATGGCGACAAACATCGGGGCGCTCCAGCCGTGCGCTGTGCGGCAGGTTGCGACTCCGCGACCATAGCTGCCACCGAAGATGAAGGCCAGCTTCTTGTCTCCTGGGATAATGGCAACGCACTTCGCCTTGTTCAGCAGGTCATGCGGAATGCCCTTATCAGGCGTATCCATAATCTCTTTGAAGACCTGTGCAGCTTTTTGGGTGCGGGCGACGTCGTCGTCACGGTCGGAGGCGACCGCGACTTGGGTTACCACCAGAACAAGTGCTGAGAAGATCAGAAGACGCTTCAACATATCGTTACCCTCTTCGCTATAGAGCAAGATTTAGGAGACTGCCCATTCATGGCGCTTCCCCAACCAGTGGTTGAATCAGAAATGACCTGATCCGTACGTCAGGCACGTGAGCGCGACCTGGAAGGATTATCGAGAAGTAGGTCAGCCATGTTGCTATCTTCCAGAACGACGCCCATTTCAACTGAATGCTAAACGGCAACCTCGTGAGCGTACTGTACAAAATTGACCAGATTCCGCGTTCGAATCTCATCGAAAAAACCACAATCAACCTCCGAATCTCGTAACCTGACGCGAGCGAATCGTTCTGATTGCCTCCGCATTCTTCGCGATTCGGTCTTACCCTTCCAGGCCATCCACCGGCCATGAGCAAAACAGAACAGATAATGAATTCTGCAGGTGCGATGCTGGCCTATGGTGTGGGCACCAGTTCACTCCAGCGCTGAATAGTGAAGTCACACCGTCTTCACTTTTCGGGAGGACACTATGTTAGGAACTATCTTGATCGTCGTAGTCCTGTTGCTCCTCGTAGGGGCATTTCCCAGATGGGGCTATAGTCGCGGCTGGGGCTACTATCCAAGCGGTGGCTTAGGTTTGGTTCTCATTGTGCTCGTCGTGCTGTTGCTGCTTGGCCGGATTTAGGGCCAGCAATTCTCTTCGAGAGCTTGCTCACCAGGACTACGGCTGAGCTAATCGAGTTCGTCCGTGGCCATCCAAGCAATAGTGCCCATGGAATCGAGGATCCTGAGGGCACAAAGTCCAAAAAGAGAGTGTATGATCAACGGCGCCTTCCATCTCGAGTACGCGACGAATTGGACGTATCAGCCAGCGGTCCAGCATGGCATCCTTCCGCTGAACACGAACTAGAGCTAGAACTTAAGATCAGCGGTGACCTGTCTCAGTGTGCGTCAGATAGTCGTGAACGGATGAAGCATGCTTACAAGGTTTTGGGACCCAGCAACCGCGCGAATTCTTTGTACTGCGCTGATCCTTGCTCTGGTCTTAGCCTTCCTATATGAAGCCCAGGAAACGCTTACACTCTTTCTCTTTGCGATCTTGTTTGCTTACTTTGTCGAGCCGCTCGTTTCTCGTCTGGAACCTCCTCTCCGCGGACGGATCAAAGCAATCGCGGCAGTTTACTTCATCCTCATTGCTGTGCTCGTGGGGCTGGGGTTTTTGGTAGGACCACGAATCGCCGCGGAAGCCAGATCGCTTGCCACAAGTCTGCCCACTCTACTAGACAGAATGGGCTCGGGCCAGTTGGTTTCCCAGATAGGGCGAAAGCAAGGCTGGAGCGAAGTTCGGCAGGTTCAGATTCAAAGCTTATTCGTAGCTCATCGATCAGACATCCTAAGATACGCTCAGGCTTTGGGTGGGAAGCTCGCTGAACCTGCGCAGCATATTTGGTGGCTGATCCTCATCCCCATACTTAGTCTGTTCTTTCTCAAGGACGGCTTATCGATCGCAAACGGGATAATCGATTTGGGTCGCACTCCTGAGGAGAAGAGAACGATTGGCGGCATCGTTGGCGATATCAACGTCATGCTTGGCAGCTACATCCGTGCGCAATTAATCCTCGCATCCCTCACAGTCGTGTCCTACACTCTCGCCTTAAGCGTGATGCGGGTTTCGAATGCCGTCGGGTTTGGTTGGATGCTGCCGGAGGGCTGTGGACCACTGTTGCGAGATCGAGTAGGAGCCAGTCGTCAGCCGATTGTCCGCACCAATGCTGGTGAGGCCGCCCGGCTCAACCAGGTCCACTAACCTCAGGTCTTCTGTGAGTTCCATCCGGGCAATCGCGCGGGCATCGAGATAGGCGCCCGATACGGAAGGCACACCAGTCGTTGCACCACAGGAGTCAAGCAGGCAACACTCTGGGTCCTCGCCGGCGTAGAGCACACCGAAACATCCAGGGCTTCCGTTGGCCGGATCGCAATTCGGATCATCGAAGCGGTAGTTGCCCGACATACCGAAGAACACTGGATCGTGAATCTTCTGGTGATGCCGGTAGATCGCTTTGCCGGCGTGCAGTGTGAAGATGATCGGCTTTTGCGTCGGCAGCTCGGGATGTGGCGGCGGGTGACTCCTTCGCTGATGCCGATGAGGGCGCGTTCCTGGGCTCAACCGAGCAGAGCATTGCCGTGTTGCCGGGCAGGGGCGGCATCGGCAAGACAAAATTGGTCCGCGAGTGGGCGGCAAGGCAAACGTCCTGGAACATCCTCTGGGCGAGTGAAATGCGTCCTTGGCACCCAGCTGCCGAAAACGAGATACCCCACGGAGACACTCTGCTGGTGGTTGACGATGCCCATCGCTATCCCGACTTGGCGCAGGTCATCGGACTGGTGGCGAGTTGGCGAGGGCCGCAGAGACTGAAGATGGTGATCACAACGCGCCCGAGTGGCCGGGACTACGTGAATGAGCGGCTGGCCCAGTTTGTTGATGAAACCCGTGTCCTTCGCTGCCCAACCCTGAAGGAGCTCACGCTCGACGAAACGATCGAACTCGCGGAGGAGATGCTGGGGACAGGCTTCGCGCATCTGGCACGTCCGCTCGCGCAGGTGTCTCAGGACACGCCGCTCGTCACGGTCGTGGGCGGCCGGCTCATTGCCAGGGGAGAGATCCTTCCCGATCTATTGGGGAACCACGAGGCATTCCAGCACGCTGTCTTCGATAAATTTGCCAGCGAATGCGCCGGCCAGCTTCCAACCGGAGGGAAATTCAAGGAGGAGCTTCTCCATCTGCTCGCAGCAGTCCAGCCGGTCGATGAGCGCGCGCCTGCTTTCGATGCGGCCGCGCCCGCGTTTCTCGAACTCTACCCGGAGGCGGTGCGGGGTGTGCGGCAGTGAAGCGATCTTCAGCTTAACCACCCTCATCGACGGCCCCCCGCCGGGACCAAACTCCGGTCCAGCTCCCGCAGGGTGCGTTTTCCCAGCGATGTACACGGATTCGGCAAGGGCCGCATAAGACTTCAAGAAAAGGAAGGAGAGCGCCATGGAAACCGTCCTCGAGCCTGACTACGCCGATCCGTCCTACAATGGAAACGTTGTCGCGGAGTCAAACGAGTTGGCGACATTGGATCAATACTGGCGCGAACGGCGGACCCGGTACGAAGAGAACCTTGAACGTTATAAGGTGCACGCCGAAGACCGGTGTCATCCAGAGCTACCAGCACAACCAGACTGCCGGTTGGCTGCACATCGATCCGCAAGGCCAGTTCTATGACCGCCAAGCCCAGCCCATAGCAAAGGAGAATGCTCTGGAACACGCTGGGCATGTAGCTCTTGCTGTCAATGAAATCTCTCAAGCTCAATCCGTAGCTAAGGGCGCAGTCGGCACCGATCAGGGACTGAGTTTGTGATCCAGCGGTAGGCGCTTGATTTATTACGCAATATGCGTAATAATATACGCAATATGCGTAAGGATTCCACTCTCGCAGCCCTTCTCAGTCCGACTCGACAAGGCGTTCTGACATCCTTGTTCCTCCGGCCGGATAAGGAATGGTATCTGAGCGAATTGGCGGCTTCGCTCGGTACCGGCCCCTCATCGCTGCAACGGGAGATCGATGCGCTTGTTCGCGTCGGAGTCCTGGCCAAGCGCGTCGATGGCCGGAGAAGCTATATCAAGGCCAATGAGGACTCGCCGATCTTTCCCGAACTGCGCGGACTGATTGAAAAGTCCAGCGGTATCGTTCCGATGCTTCGAGAGGCGATCGCGGGGACCAAGGGGCTGAAGATTGGATTCGTCTACGGTTCGCTCGCCCGCGGAGAAGAGGGCGCCGGTAGCGACGTGGATGTGATGATCCTGGGTGACGTAAGCTCGATGGAGTTGAGCCCCCGGTTACGCGCTGTGGAAGCAGCTGTCGGCCGGCAAGTCAATCCGACCGTTTTCTCTGTCGAGGAGTTTGCCAGGAAGGCTGCCGAGAAAAATCACTTCCTGCGGACGGTCCTGCGAAACAAGAAGATAATGTTGGTAGGAACAGAAGATGAGTTGGAAGAAATTGCTCGCGGCTCGGAAAATTCACACGCACCATTCGAGCAAGCAGGAACTCGATGAACTTCGCGCCGTGGTCAGAAGGGATCTGGCTGACGCAGCGCTCCCAGCACTTTCTGAGGATCGCCGATTCGCAACGGCCTACAACGCAGCTTTGCAAGTGGCGAGAATGGCGACCGCCTGTTCCGGATACCGTGTCGCGGCCGTGCCGGGCCATCATGCTCTCAGTTTTGAATGTGCCGCCCTGGCGCTTGGGAAACAAGCTGATCGACTGGTGTTGTTCTTCGATGGCTGCCGGCGCAAGCGCAACGTCATCGACTACACAGGAGTACAGATTGCTACATCGACCGAAGCGGCAGAGCTCCTCCAGCACACTCGGGAGTTCAGTGCTCTGGTGGAGTCGTGGATTCAGAACTCTCACCCGCACCTGAGCTGAACAGGTCACACATAGAAGCGCCGGACCCTGGCTTTTGAAATCTCACAGCGAGTGTAGCGATTAGAATCTAGAGCAGTATCGGACGGCAAAGCGAATGGGGCTAAACCCGTAAGTCATAGATTTTACTATACATTAGGATATTGTTGGTCTATAATGTGCCAGAATCCTGGTACCCAGCAATCATGCGCCTTCGCCAACCTAAGTCCCGATTTATCAGTCTTTTCTCCGGTTGTGGGGGATTGGACCTCGGTTTCACACAAGCCGGATTCGAGTGCGCAAATGCATACGACTCCGATCCGGCGGCTGTCGAAACACATAGAAGCAATTTCGGGTCGATTGCCAAACTACAAGATCTTGCAACAACGAATATTGTTGGCGAGGGTCGGCTTCTGTCCTCGTTGCCGGTCCTCCCTGTCAGGGCTTTTCAACCGCTGGACGTCGCAGATTTGACGATCCTCGAAATACCTTGCTGACCCTCGCCGGGGAGATCGCATTACAAATGCGCCCAAAGGTCATTCTGATAGAGAATGTGGCTGGTGCCAAAGCCGGTGAACATCGAGCGTACTGGGATAAGCTTTGTGCGATGCTGACGTCTGGTGGGTACAGGACAGCAGTGAAGCAGTGTGAAGCGTACCAATTTGGGGTCCCGCAGACTCGCAAGCGGCTCATTTTGGTGGCATGGGTAGGATCGAAGGAATTTACATTCCCGAAGCCCATTTCCGCGAAGCCTACGCTGCGATCAGCTTTGGCGGGCGTGGAATTAGCACTAGGAACTCATTGAAAAACGCCACAAGTCCTTGAATTCCTTGGGGAGTTGTGGACTTTTTGCCTTCAAACCGGTTTGAATTGGTGTTTTGGTGCGTGTTTATGGGGCTTTTCGGGTTCTG
>NZ_JBEKYX010000039.1:0-34105 GCF_049510455.1 Occallatibacter sp.
GAGGTGGACTCCGGATGGCTCGTACCGGGGCGTCAACATAACATTGACAAGTCTTTTCGCCAGTGCCTACGACATAAAAATGGATCTCATCTCTGGGGCTCCCAGCTGGGTTGAGAACACACACTTTGACGTAGAAGCCAAGGTCGCCCCCGAGGATGCTGAGGCCGTAAAGAAACTCACGCAGGACCAGCGGCGTGCCATGTTAAGGTCGCTTCTTGAAGACCGTTTTCATCTCAAAGCTCACGTCGAAACCAAAACACTGCCGGTTTATGAATTGGTTGTTGCCAAAGGCGGTTCAAAGCTGACGCCTGCAGCTCCGGACCCTCCTCCATCGCCCGATGCCAAGCCAGATGATCCCCCGAAAAATCGCGGACGCATGATGATGAGCTCCAACACGTTTGAAGGCACCGACATTCCTATCAACAGTTTTGTTGCAAACCTGGCCTATATCGTCAGCCGCACTGTGATCGACAAAACCGGCCTTACCGGCAAGTACGACATGAAGCTCAAGTGGACGCCTGAAGACCAGGTCATGTCAGCGGGCTCAAGCTCCGGCGCGAACACAGACTCCGGCCCCTCCATCTTCACCGCACTCGAAGAACAACTGGGCTTGAGGCTGGTTTCCAGCAAAGGCCCCGTCGATACGCTGGTGATCGATCATGTTGAAATGCCCACGGAGAACTGAAATGGAGACAGATGAAGACTCTATCGGGCGAGCAACGTAGTTCGATGCTGGTGGCTTTGCTCGAAGAGTGCATCGCCCTGAAATATCGCTAGAAAAGACACCGCAATCAGGAGAGTTTCAACAGATCCCTAAGGCTGGGGTGGAGGTTGTACCCACTCTAGCTTTGTAGACATACACTGTTTGCGATTCGCGCCTTCACCTATGATCGCACCTTCTGAATATGAAAGCCCCTTTGCATCGTAACAAAATGGATGGCTATAATCTGCTCTCGCTCTCGCTTGCACGATATCTCGTAAGCCCGGGTACGCAATAATTGATAATGCAAAGGCAAGCAGAACAAGAACTCGGCAAACCATCGCGGGTATTCTAATTTCCTGCAACTTGTAGATCATCAGTCCATTGCCTCTTTTTTCGAGTTATTAAATACTGCTGATTTCTGGTAGAGAACAGCTAAAATAACTTTCAATCTCACGCTTATTGTCGCCGGTGAACGCTCCATCCCATCGTTTTTGGATAAAGCCATTAGCATCCAAAACCAGAGTGGTGGGTGTGGCGTTTGGCTGAAGCGAAATTGGTGTATTTTTGGACACTGAGTACACCTGGAACGGCAGGCGATTGTGCTGCAAATAGTCGCTCAATCCGTCGTTAGTCAGCGATATACCATAAAAAACATATTTATCCTTAGTCAGGCCGACCAAGGATTCTAAGCTCGATAAGTTACGCCGACACCAAATACAACTCGGTGTGAAAAAGTAGAGTACTGTCGGCAAGGGCTTTCCCCGGAATGCCAAATCTATATGATTTCCTTCAATTGAATCTACCGGCAATTGTGGTATAGGCCCATGTACGACCAACGAACGTCCAGACTCAGACGGCGATTGATGATTTTGATTCGCGGCTATCCGCTTCGGAGCTAAGTAAACGTTCAGTGCGAGAGAACAACAAAGCAAAAACAGAAGCAAGAACTCGTGCGGCCTAAAAGACTGCTTGACTGATTCAACAGTCGAATCCGACATAAGATCTTACTCTTATTTCTGACGCAAATGCGTACTCAAACGGCAATTAAAATTTTAGACAACCTCTCATTGAACCGGACAGAGGTGGTTATTCACCTTGAACCGGACAGATGTGGTTATTCACCCATACCCCATTGGTGCTGCACATTTGACCGCCTCTGCATGCGCCCGAGCTATAGCACAGGCTCGCATAAACGCACTGGTTTGCTGAGCAGGGGGAAGTCTGTGCGGCAACTTTGGTCTCAGAGATGTAGCCGGGGACCGCAATGGCACACATCGCAACAGCAATTATGGACGAAAATCTACCGCACCGAAGCCAGATCGATTTCTTCATGGTACCCACTCGCCCCCTATATGGAATTAAATTCGCAGCAATAGTTTCATAAGCCATCTCAGGAGTCAAGAAATATTTTAGGGGCAACAATGCGATTGCGAAATCTTAGGCATCCATCATATTGTTACAGCTACCCCGTTCTCATGAGGTTTCCAATGGCTACCGTTGCACGAAAGATGTTAGTGGTTGCGTTTATTCTGGGCCTGACAGTTATACCAAAAGCAGCGACAATAGCACCAGTTGAATTCTCACAAGTGCCTGAATTTGAAGTTGCAAGCATTCATGAGAACAAAACTGGCGATGGATGGAAGTTGCGTTTCACCTCAGCTGGCATGATAGCCATGAATGTTTCGCTGGAAGAACTTGTCCGCGAAGCATACGGGGTGTACGACGAGAAGCTTCTGTCTGGAGGTCCAAAATGGCTCAGTTCAAAGACCTTTGATATCGAAGCAAAGTTCGACACTTCCCGATTCAAGAACCCCACGGCGGATCAGCAAAGGCGGATGTTGCAGAAGTTACTTCAGGAACGCTTCAGACTTGTGATCCATCACCAATCCAAGTCATTTCCTGTCTATGCACTCGTAGTAGTGAAGAATGGATCGCAATCAAAGGAGTCAGGTAATGGATCGATGGTTGAGGACAGCACGTACGGTCAAATGTGCCAAATCCTGCGAAGTGGCTCAGGCATCAATCAGAGTAAAGAATGTACGATGGCAGACTTGGCATTTCAACTATCCTTCCTTCCGGAGGTTGGTCGCACTGTTGTCGATCAAACCGGACTTAACGGGCGCTATGATTTCGAACTGCATTGGGCGCCGGTTTCTGCCAACGAATCAATAGCAAGCGCTTCTCCTTTCCCGCAGATATTTACAGCGCTCCAGGAACAACTTGGATTGCAACTCAAACCTACCAACGCACCATTGGATACGATCGTTATCGATCAAGTTGAAATGCCCTCAGAAAATTGATCTCTTTTCCTGAGCTAACTTTTTTTGAGCCGAAACTGAGGTGCATCAACATGGCACGGGATGTTCGATGAAGCGATGGCTGGCCAAACTTCTACTCGCTGCTGCGCTGTCCGGTTTTTCGGGCGCAGGGCTGGCGCATGCTGCTGAGTATTACGGCCAGGTCACCTTCAACGGCCTGCCCGCGCCGGGCGCAACTGTCACCGCCACGCAGGGCGACAAGCACTTCACCGTTCTCAGCGATGAGCGCGGCTTCTATCGCTTTGCCGACTTGCCCGACGGCACATGGAAGCTCGAAATCTCGCTGTCCGGCTTCGCTCTCATCCATGCTGAAGTGACAATTTCCGCGCAGGCCGCGCCGGGCAAATTCGAGCTCGCCATGCTGCCGCTCGACCAGTTGAAGAAAATGTCCACCGAAGTGCGCGCGGGTGCAGCGCCGAAGCCTGTGCTTGAAGCGGCGTCCAAAAAGCCCGATGGGGCAACACCGAACGCGCCGGTCGCGATCCCCAAGCCGGCCGAAGATCAGAACCAGCAGTCGAACGATGGCTTCCTCGTCAACGGCAGCGTGAATAACGCGGCCACCTCGCAGTACTCGCTCGACCGCGCCTTCGGCAATCGCCGCCCGAACTCGAAAAGCCTGTACAACGGCGGCGTTGCCGTAATTCTCGACAACTCCGCGCTCGACGCCAAGCAATACTCGCTCTCGGGCTTTGACACGCCCAAGCCCGCCTACGACCGCATCACCTTGGGCTTCACCATCGGTGGTCCGCTCAGGATTCCGCATCTCTTGCCGCGCGGCCCAAACATGTTCTTCGCCTACCAGGGCACGCGCAACCATACTGCTGTCACCGATCCCGCGCTGGTGCCTACCGAAGACGAGCGCACAGGCAATCTGCTGAACGCCGCTGGCCAGCCTGCAACGATCATCGATCCCTCAACAGGCCAGCAGTATCCCAACAATCAGGTCCCGGTCAGTGCGCAGGCTGCGGCGTTGCTCAAGCTGTACCCCTTGCCCAACCTCACCGGCAACTCGCCCTACAATTTTCAAATCCCGGTGCTCAACAGCACCCATTCGGACGTGGTGCAACTGCGGCTCGACAAATCCCTTGGCCGTCGCGATCAGGTCTACGGCAACTTCAACCTCTCCAGCACGCGTGCCGGCAACGAAAACCTGTTCAGCTTCGTTGACACCACCGACACACTCGGCTTGAACACAACCATCAACTGGGCGCACCGCTTCAACCGCGGCCTGTTCTTCAACACCGCATACCACTTCAGCCGCCTGCGCACGCTGATACGTCCGGAATTTGCAAATCAGCAGAACATTGAAGCCGAAGCCGGCATCGGCGGCGTCAGCACCGACGCCGCAGACTGGGGACCGCCGGCGTTGAATTTCACCAGCGGCATCGCAGCGCTCAGCGACTCCCAGAGCGCCTTCAACCGCAGCCGCACTGACGGCTTCTCCGCATCCATCGGCTTCTATCACGGCCGTCACAACATCACTGCCGGAGCAGACCTGCGCAAGCAGCAGTACAACGAATTCTCTCAGCAGGACCCGCGCGGCACCTTCAGCTTCGTCACCGGCACAGCGACCGGTTCCGCCACCGGCTCTGACCTTGCCGATTTCCTCATCGGTATCCCTGACGCCAGTTCCATCGCCTTCGGCAACGCCGACAAATACCTGCGGCAAACGGTCTACGACGCCTACGCTACCGACGACTGGCGCCTGCTTCCCTCGCTCACCATCAACGCCGGCGCAAGGTGGGAGTACGGCGCGCCCATGACGGAATTATTCAACCGTCTCGTCAATCTCGATATCTCATCAGGTTTTGCTGGAGCCCAGCCTGTGCTCGCGAGCGACCCCGTGGGCCCGCTCACCGGCGAGCATTACCCCGCATCGCTGGTGCGGCCTGACCGGCTCGGCATTGAGCCGCGAGTCGCTCTCTCATGGCGTCCCATCCCCGCCTCCACCATCGTCGTCCACGCCGGCTACGGCGTCTATCACGACACTTCGGTTTACCTCACGCCCATCCTGCAACTGGCCCAGCAGGCTCCGCTGTCGAAAACCGTCAGAGTCCAGAACGGCCCCGACTGCCCGCTCACCCTCGCCGATGGCTTCCCGCAATGCACCACCACCACGCCGAACACCTTTGCCGTGGACCCCAACTTTCGCGTCGGCTATGCGCAGGTCTGGCAGCTTTCTGTGCAGCGCGATCTACCCGGCGCCATGCAGGGTGTCGTGACCTACATGGGCACCAAGGGCACTCGCGGCGTGCAGGAATTTCTGCCCAACAGCTACCCACTTGGCGAGGCGAACCCCTGCCAGAGCTGCCCATCGGGCTTTGTGTATGAAACCTCCGGCGGCGACTCGACGCGCGAGTCCCTGCAGGGCCAGTTGCGCCGCCGCCTGCGCGCGGGCTTCATGGCCTCGGTGCTCTACACGTATTCAAAATCCATCGATGACGACTCCGCGCTCGGCGGCCAGGGCCACACCGCGACCTCAACGTCCAGCGATTCCTCATCGGCATCGACAGCCGCATCCGCATTGCAAACCTCGCCGTCCATCGCGCAGAACTGGCTCGACCTCAAGGCCGAGCGCTCCTTATCGGCTTTTGACCAGCGCCATCTCGTGAACATTCAAGCGCAGTACACATCGGGCCAGGGCCTTGAAGGCGGCACGCTGCTCGGCGGCTGGCCCGGCCGCATCCTCAAGGAGTGGACCATACTGACGCAGATCACCGCTGGCTCCGGCCTGCCGCAATCTCCGGTCTATCCGGCCGTCATTCCCGGCACCGGCTCATCCGGCTCCATACGCCCCTCGCTTACCGGCGCGCCAATTTACACATCGGGCGGCAGTACGCACCTGAATGCCTCCGCATACACCGCGCCCGTCCCAGGCGAATGGGGCGCCGCGGGCAGAAACTCCATCACCGGCCCGGATCAGTTCAGCCTCGACAGCGCCTTGCAGCGCACCTTCCGCACCGGCCATTATTTTCTTGACGTGCGACTGGACGCAACCAACCTTCTCAATCACGTTGTCTTCACAAGCTGGAACGCAACCTACGGCAACCAGCTATTCGGCCAGCCCGTCTCCGCCAACGCCATGCGCAGCGTGCAAACCACCATCCGGTTGAGGTTCTGACCATGCGCAGATTTTTTGTGTTGATCCTCACGCTCATCGTCACCGCATCTGCAGGCGCGCAGCAGATCGGCCAGAACAAGTCTACAAGCCCGGCTGACGATTACACGCTCACAGTCAAGGTGCAGCTCGTCGTCGAAACCGTCAGCGTAAAGGACAAGCAGGGCAATCCCGTGCGCGGTCTCACCGCAAGGGATTTCAACATCAGCGAAGACGGAGCGCCGCAAACGATCAAATTCTGCGAGTTCCAGAGCCTCAAGGAAAACGCGCAGCCGCTGCCCGTCTCAAAGGCCGGCCAGGAAGACATCCACATCTACAAGAAGCTCAACCGCACGGAGATCACGCCGGAAAAGCCGGACGCCGAGCGCTATAAGAATCGCCGCCTGCTTGCGCTCTACTTCGACATGTCCGCCATGCGCCCTGCCGACCAGATTCGCGCGCTGCACGCGGCTGAGCAGTTCATCCGCACGCAGATGACCACCGTCGATCTGGTCTCCATCATGCGCTACAACAGCGCAACCGTCGATATTCTGCAGGACTTCACCACCGACCGCGACAAGCTGCTTAGCATTCTTGAAACCATGATCGTTGGAGAAGGTCAGGAGTCCGCGGAAGACGTGGACGATGCCAGCAGCGCCGACACCGGCGCAGCTTTCGGACAGGATGACAGCGAGTTCAACATCTTCAACACCGACCGCCAGCTCTCGGCCTTGCAGACTGCGGCTAAAATGCTCGGCCAGATCAGCGAAAAGAAATCGCTCATCTACTTCGCGGGCGGCCTGCGCCTGAATGGAGTCGACAACCAGGCGCAGCTCCACGCAACCGTCGACGCAGCCATCCGGGCCGGCGTTTCCTTCTGGCCCATCGACGCCCGCGGCCTGGTTGCCGAAGCCCCGCTCGGCGACGCCACGCAGGGCTCCTCCGGCAACGCCAACATCTACACCGGCGCTGCGGCCAACGCCTTGACGAATCAATTCCAGATCTCGCAGGACACGCTTTACGCGCTGGCCGGCGATACCGGCGGCAAAGCCCTGCTCGATACCAACGACCTCGATCGCGGCATCGTTCAGGCGCAGGACGCAATCGGCGACTACTACGTCATCGGCTACTACACCACCAACGCCGAGCGCAACGGAAAATTCCGCCACGTGCGCATCTCGCTCGCTTCAAACGCGGAAGCAAAGCTCGATTACCGCCAGGGCTACTACGCCGACAAAGAATTCAAGCAGTTCAATGCTGTTGACAAGGAACGCCAGCTTGAAGACGCGCTGATGCTCGACGATCCCGTCACCGATCTCTCCATCGCTATGGAGATCGATCACTTCCAGCTCAACCGCGCCGAGTATTTCGTCCCCATCGTAGTGAAAATTCCGGGGCGCGAACTGGCCTTAGCCAAGCGCGGCGGCGCCGAGCACACTCTCATCGACTTCGTCGGCGAAATCAAGGACATGGTCGGCAACGTGACCGTGACCAACGTGCGCGACAACGTCAACATCAAGCTCTCGGATGCGTCAGCCGCCGAGCTTGCGCACCGGCCCATCGAGTACGACACCGGCTTCACGCTCCTGCCTGGCAAATACATGATCAAGTTCCTCGCGCGCGACGACGAAACCGGCCGCATCGGAACCTATCAGACAACCTTCATCATTCCCAACCTGAACAAAGAGACCCAGCGCGTGCCCATCAGCTCGGTCGTGCTCAGCAGCCAGCGCATCGATCAGAAGAATGCTATCTACGACGCGGCGAAAGCCAAGGATCGCGAAAAGGAAGAGGCCGTCAACCCACTCGTAGCCGACGGAAAAAAGCTGGTGCCCAGCGTCACGCGCGTCTTCAGCGCCAATCGCGAGCTGTACGTCTATCTGCAGGCTTACAAGCCGCCTGCAACACCTGCCGCTGCGCCAACTGCCGCGCCCGCCGATGCCACGCCCCCCGTTGTTCAGCCATTGATCGCCTTCGTGAGCTTCTACTCAGGTGACGCGCAGGTCTTCCGCACCACGCCCATCGCCGTTGCGCCCAACGCCGCCACGCGCCTCGGCGTCACCCCGCTCAGCTTTGACATCGGTCTCGCGTCGCTTGCGCCCGGCCAGTACCAGTGCCAGGTCACGGTCCTCGACCCGGCAAGCTCGAAAGCAACTTTCTGGCGCGCCCCCATCGTCATCGCACAGTAAGCTGTCAGAATTTTGCAGCGCGAAGCGCCAGGCCGTAGGCCACGGAAGTGAATTCGTTACCGCCGCGGATGCGATCCGTACCAAAACGGCTTGCAAAAATGCGACGCACGGCGGGTACGAACGAACTGCCGCCAGTGAGAAAGACGCAATCCACCTGCTGTGCTGACACGCCGCTCACGGCCAGCAGCGAGTCCACGCAGTGCTCAATGGAGGCCAGATCTTCTGCAATCCACTCCTCAAACTCGCGGCGTGTGACCGGGATGCGCAGGTCAACGGTGGACGAGTGCGGGCCGCCGTCACGAAAACGAAATTCGGCCTGCTCGCTGCGCGAAAGCTCAAATTTCACCTGCTGCACGGCCTGATGGAGCTGATAGCCGAGGTCGCCATCAATGACAGCCATGAGCGCGGCAATTTTCTCCGGCTCAAGGGCACGTGCGTATGCGCTTTTCAGAATCTCGCGCACATTATTCGTTCGCAAAAAAGAAAGATAGTGCCAGCGCTCGAGGTTGGCATAAATCCACGCGGGTACTGCAGGCAGAATTTTGTTGAGTGAGCGGGCCTCGGAGTTGGATCCAAGCGCGGGCGAAACCAGCTTGTGCACAATGCGGGCGTCAAATGCGTCTCCGGCAAGGCCCACACCGGTGTTGCCCAGCAGGTCGGACGCTTGACGGCCGTGGCGGTTGATTCCCGGCCCTACGCGGAGCAGCGAAAAGTCGCTGGTGCCTCCGCCGAAGTCGCCAATCAGGATCAGTTCGTCGTGATCCAGCGTGGACTCGTACGCATAGGCCGCACCCAGTGGCTCCATTTCAAACTGGACATCTTCAAATCCTGCGGCAAGGAAAGAATCGCGCAGGCGGCTCACGGCAAAGTCATCGTCTTCCTCGCAGTCCGCGCCCACAAAACGCACCGGACGGCCCACAGTGGCGAAGCGAATCTCTTGTCCGAATTGTTCTTCGGCATGTCTGCGGAGGTCTGAGATGATTCGCGCTACCAGTTCTTCCACGCGATGGCGTCGACCGAAGATCTCCGTGCCGGTGAGCGTGCGGCTGGAGAGATGCGACTTCAGTGACTGGATGAGGCGGCCTTTTTCTTCGGCATCCAGATAGTGCTCAATGGCCTGCGGACCGGTGTATCCGTGGGCGCGCTTCATGCCGCTCGCGGTTTTTACCTGCTCCAGATACAGCACCGAGCGAAAGGATGGAATTGCTTCGCCGCGGAAGGAAAACGAGACCAGTTGGATTTGCCCGTCGGGCCCGGCAAGCGCTACGGAGCTGTTAGTGGTGCCGAAGTCGATACCAACCGCGCCCTTTCGAATATGGGAGACCTTGGGAGCATGAGAAGCCGGTTTTGCTGCGCGAAAATCCATTTTCTAATTATGGCCTTTTCGCGCCGATGGCAAAATGGCGGGTAGGGTGTTCACTACAGCCAACACGGTCCTCCACTGCAAAGGGCCGGCTCTCGGCTTAACTTCCCACAAGCGCGTTCATTGCTTCAAATCGGACCAGCAAAATTAACGCAGGCCTCAATGCGTGGCTCGGACTGATAGCTCCAATTGAGAAAAGCCATCCCTCACTGGCTCAATTTAGAACCGGGACCAGGTATGCTTCCATCCTGGGGGGAACGGCGTTGTCGCATCCTTACCCAGGCAGAGGTCCTGATCATGGAACAGAATTTCGCCGCAATAATTCTTGGTGGAACCGGACAAGTCGGCGGTGCAGCCGTCGCGGAACTGCTGGCAACTTCGGAATGCCGGCAAGTGGTGATGGTCACCAGAAAGCCCATTGCGGCGCAATCGCGGGTGCGCAACGTCGTGCTTGATACTGGCGCTGCCGACTTTGCCGAGCGCACTGCCGCCCTTGCTCGTGAAGTTTTAAGCCAGGGTCCCGTCAGTGCAGTGAGCTGTGTGGGTGTCGGTTCTGGATCGATGCGCTGGAGCGAAGAAGAATTGCAACGACTTGAGATCGGCGTCGTCGGTGCCTTTGCCCGTGGCTGCCATGATGCCGGGATTGCCCAGTTCTGCCTGCTTTCTGCGGCAGGAAGCGCAGCCCGCAGCCGGATTCGCTACGCGCGAGTCATGGGCATGAAGGAAGACACTGTGCGCAATGTCGGCTTTGCGCGCCTTGCTATATTTCGTCCCGGCATCATTGTCGGCAACGCCCACACCCCGGCCTGGGCCGGTTGGTTGGGAAGCCTCGTGCCTGGGGCGTTTGGCAATATCGATCAGCGAATTCTCGGTCGCGCCATCGCCGCGGAGATAGCTTTGCACAATCGAGAGGTTGGTGAAGTTACCCGCGAAAATGCTGCAATGAAAAAACTCGCTGCGCAGCTCCGATAGCGTGCCATAGGAATTCTTGTATGGGATCTAGGCGAAATGAATAGTGAGAGAAAAACCGGAAGAACGATACCTCTTGGTTCCGGATGACCATCATCCGTGCTGCATCTGACCTACCCCATCACCGTTACAGCAACCAGCGGAACGCTGCAGCACACGGTCACAGTCAACCTGACAGTGGAGTAGAGAACTTCATGAGAACACTTTACCGCTTCCTCTCTCCACTTCTATTTCGTCCGCGAATCGAGGTGCAAGAATCGCGATCAGAGAATAGCCTGCAAAATGCCGATAGGCGCAATAATCTGAGAGCGCTCTCCACTCCATTGCGGTCAGAAAATCCTGGATTTTGCGGGGAAATTCAAGAGATTCAAGTGAACTATGTCTTCTAGGAGATTGATCCTAAATGTCATGGCGGAGAGGGGGAGATTCGAACTCCCGATACGCTTTCACGTATGACCGCTTTCGAGGCGGTTCCATTCAACCGGGCTCTGGCACCTCTCCGGGACTCTTCCATCATAACAAGCCAGCTAATAAGAGTCCATCGCTTCGCGGGCCTTGTCATGGACACCAGGAACCAGATGGGCATAGCGCATGACCATTGTTAGCCGCGTATGTTCGCCGCGCGGATGAGAGCATGCTCTCGCGGCTGCTCGTCGAAACCGGCATCCTTCTGGCAGCTTCGCGCTCGAACCCGGCGACGGTCCTCCGGATGCAGCCAGCACGTACAAGGTAGACACCGATGCCATTGCCCTCAAAGTGAAGCAGGAGTTTGCGGCCAAAGAGAAGGCTGAGAAGACCACGCAATCCTCCCCAAAGGCTGGCAAAAAGGCGGCCTGACAAACAAAGCTCGAAGGGGCAGCGCTTCGCTGCCCTTCTTTTTTTGCTGCCCGAAATTCGCGCAGGGAGAACCCGTGGAGCTTTCTACCTGCACCCTTATCCCGCTGCCGGCCCCCGCTCGCCGGTTGCGCTGCAGGAGTTAAGTTCCTCCTCCTGCACCCTCCCTGAGATTTGACGTTACTTCATAGCCATCCCGGTAAGCTGCTCGCAGGCGTTCATAAAAGAGTCCTGAAGGCTATGATCGAGCGCTGCTGCCAGTGCAGGTTCTGATTGAAGATGGTAGAAATACTTTCCTGAAACACGGACGGCGGGGTCGTCGCTTACTGCCAGCCAGGCCTGAGTGCGGTGGGCTTGCTTAAGGTCGTCGTTTGCGCCGGGGCCGCCCATTTTGGTTGCCACCCAGCCGGGCGTCATCGCATTACACAACACATCGGGGTACTGACGCGCCATCGCAAACGCGAGCAGAAGGTTGTGCAGCTTTGAATCGGAATAGGCCTGCAGACCATTCCAGGCCCTGTTCTCCCAGTTCAGATCGCGAAGGCTCGGATCGCCATCCTTATGCAGACCGGAACTGATGTAGACCAACCGCTTCGGTGGGGATATGAGCGCGGTGAGGACGTAGGGCGCGAGGCTATTGATGGCGAAGACATGGGCGAATCCGTCCGCCGTGTTGACGCGCCGCGGTTCCTGATAACCCACCGCTGCGTTATGAATGATCGCGTCGAATGTTCCAAGAGCATTCGCTTGCTCCGCGACGGAATGCATCTGCCGCAGGCTGGAAAGATCACCGACCACCACAGCTTCGGCCTCCGGCAGCTTGCGATGTGTTTCCGCGGCGCGCTCCTCGCTACGCGCGTGCAAAACCACGGTGTGGCCTTGCGCCACCAGCAGTTGTGCGGCCATAAGGCCGAGGCCATCAGATGATCCAGTGATGAAAATGCGACTCATATTGCTTGCTCCTTCATGTTGCCCAGTCGTTCTTTTGCGGAGGGAAAAAGTTCCAGAGCGCGTCGACCAATCGTTTGCAACTGTTCGGGCACGATGCCAGGGAAATCGAGTAAGGCCCTTGGATTGGTCTCCATCGTGCAGTCTGTCGAGCAGGGCACGCCACAGTCAGAGCCATACACGAGGCGATCGGGACTGGTATCCAATCTCAACGGCGATCGATGACGCATACACCGTTTGTGCCTTTCAAAAGCGGTTGAGTCTCCCTGTTTTCACGGCTGGAGACTCAAGCCTGGATCGTTCTCTCGTACAGACGTGAAGCTATGCCTGAACCAATGACCCGATGACCTCCGATAGCTCTGTCATGCCTTTCCGAACCGTGTGCCGTTCTCCCTCGAAATCGATCCATCCTTCGTTGAAGCCGTCGATCATACGGATGCGTGGCAGGGGGTAGGTCATTCCTTGCGAACGAAACAGTTCTTCCCAGCTCGATCGAGGCACAATTTCAGTTCGCACCGGAGTGCCAAGTGCGCTCTCAAAAGCCGCTGCCACATCGGCAGCTGAGTACCGCTCATGAGCTTCCAGCTCGACGACCCGTAAACCCTGCCAGGTTTCACCGAGAAGCTCCAAAGCGATTTGAGAGATGTCCTTCGTCGCGATCATCGGAATCTTGTGATCGAGCGGTTGCAGAAAGCTTCGCACCACTCCGGTTTTGGCGGAAGTGACATCCCAGGATGCGTTCTCCATAAACCACGCCGCCCGCAGAAACGCCACCGGCACGGAAACCGTGCGAAGCATGGCTTCGGTTATGCCGGAGTTGTTGAGCAGATTGAACTCAACGACGTGCGCGCCTACGGTCGACAGGAATACGACCTTCTCCGGCTGCGCCATTTCGATGGCCTCACGAATCGCAGCCGCATTCCGTTCGGCATCCGGAAATCCTGGTTCGGGATCGTAATTGGGCGGCGTCATCAGGAACACTCCTTCGGCGCCGCGAAATGCTTCCGTCAGTGCTGTTGCGTCGTCGAGGTTCGCGATGGAAATCTCGCAACCCTTGGCGGCCCACTCCTCTCCTTTTGCGGCGGTCCGAACGACGGCCCGTACCTTGTGTCCCTCTGCGAGAAGCGTGGAAGCAATCTGGCCGCCGACCTTTCCCGTAACGCCGGTAATGACAAACATGAATCCTCCTGTTTCGAGCGGAAAGCTCAGAACTGACTATCTGATGGCGGAAAGAATAGCTGCGTTTCATGCATGAAAAGCATAGTAGTATTGCTGTTAGAGCGATAATCATGTCATTTGACGAACATACTCTAAGCGACGCGCATGTGTTCGCTGCGGTCGTCCGAAACGCAAGCTTTGCAGGCGCCGCCAGAGCCATGAAGCTCTCTCAATCCGTGACGAGCCGCGCCGTTGCGCGCCTTGAGAGGCGTCTTGGGGTGCGGGTCTTGGACCGAACCACCCGATCTGTCGCTCTGACCGACGAGGGCCGAACTCTCTTGGAGCGATTGGAGCCGCTGCTGGACGGTTTTGAGGAGGCCTTTGCTTCCATTGCGGAAAAACGATCGAAAGTTCAGGGGAAATTGCGTGTGAAGATGCACCCTCTGCTTTCGCATGTCATTCCCGGCGCTCAACTCAAAATTTTCCTTGAAAGTTATCCAGACCTGTCAGTCGAACTCATCAGCAGTGACCGGGTGGGAGATTTGGTCAGCGAGGGTATCGACCTTGCTCTTACCGTAGGCGATTTACCCCCTTCGAATTTCATCGCAAAGAGGCTTTTGAACACACGGGTCATCACCGTAGCGGCTCCCGATTACATCGCCACACACGAGAAGATCAACGATCCTGGCGATCTTATCCGTGGGAGGCATACCCTCATCGATTACCGCAACCCCGAGACCGGCAGACCCTTCCCTTGGGAACTCCATCGGGGACGAAAAATCGTGAAGATCGACACGCCCGGTAAGTTGATCGTCAGCGACATCGTCAGCTTCCATCGGATCTGCACCTCGGGCTGGGGCATCGCTCAAGTTCTTGAGATCGCAGTCAGACCCATGCTTTCATCGGGCGCACTGGTCGAAGTCCTGCCTGACTGGGGTGATGAGCGCTTTCCCATTCACGTCATTTATTCGTCGCGGAACTACGTTCCTCCCAGGACGCGCGCCTTCCTGAATTTCATTTCATCTGCCGTAGACGAGAGGCCATAGGCGACAGGAAAATCGCCTTTGCCGGCTGATTCGTGATGACGGTGAGTCAAGCGGGATCGAGAAAAGCAGCTTAGCTCAGCCGGCGAACATCTTGCGTCAACATCTTCTTGAATGTCCCGGGAAGGAGCCTGCGGAGTTGCCCGAGGCGCACGGGACCAGATGGCAACGCGCACAGTATTTGCACCCTCCACTTACTTTGGAAAAGCACTGCGGCTGCAATCGTAGCGCTGTGTACATATTTTGTGTCTGTTGATTCATCCGAGTTGTCAGAACTTTGGCAGTTGCGGCGTATCCCATCCACCGCCGACGGCTTTTACGAGGAGGACGCTGGCATCCATGCGACGACGCTCAATGTCGATGTCATTGCGCTGATTTGTCAGGAGCACCGTTTGTGCCGTGATGACCTGAAGGTAGTTGTCTACGCCGCCCTCATACCTTTCGTTGAAGGGTCGAAGCGATTTCTCGGCAGATGCCGTGGCCTGTTGCTGTTGTCGCGACTCCTTCTCAAGAATGCGCAAGGCGGTAAACAGCGCGTCACATGCAAAGTAAATGCTATCTCAAAACTGAATAGTCTCTCGTAGCTGGAAGAAGCAATGGCAAGTTTCGGTCGCTATATATGGGAGTACGCGAACGAGAAGGGCGACCTGCGCCTCGAAGACTTCACTCGCCATCGTTGCGACCTCCAGCGTTGAATAGTTCGATCGGAAGCGTGATCTGATAGCGCGAGTCGAAGTGGCCTTGGGGAGCGAGTTGACGCTTTCCTTTCCCGAGATAGATGGAAGACTGATCCAGATCTTTGAACCAGGCATGTCCATGCCTGTCCGCGTACCAGAGAAAGAGGCGCTTTACCTTCACACTCTTGCATTCCCGCAGGAGCTTTCCCAACAGTTGAGGACGGAGATTGGCTAAGCGGAAATTGGTATTTGGTGCAGTACAGTGCAGTCCCAGGTGAGAGAATCCGCTTGTGATGTCATTGAAAATGAGGGAATTATCGAAGTTTGGTATTCGGTGCGGCACAGTGCGGCCCCGAAAGGGACCGCTCACTGGATTTCGAGGCGGGTGCATTCAACCACTCTGCCGCCTCTCCATATCGATTGGACTCTCTTAGTCTAATGGGTCAGCATCCGCATGGAATGCCGCGACAGCCCAATATGCTTCCTGAGCATCACACACTCCCGGAATGATACTGTACCCTTTGATTGCGTTTCGCCGAAAAGATACCGCACAGGAGCAAGCCCATCCCATGATGGAATTCCACATCGCGCGAGCCGTGCGCCAGCGCTACCACTTCGACGAAACCCTGTTCTCCTTTAACGGCAACGTCGTCTTTGCCTCGCTCTCCGCCTGCCGTGACTTCGCGCATCGCATGAATCTCGTCCGCGAAGTGGAAATACACCCCGAGCTCACCGTCCACGCCGGCCAGCTTTACGCCATGGGCCTCATCGACGAGGCCAGCCACGCCCTCATTGCCCGCTACCGTGAGCGCTTCGATCCTGAATTTCTCACCAGCGCGCTCGAATGGTTCGCCGGACAGGTCGGCGGCGCAGAGGTCGACAAGCTTCTCCTCACCTTTGTCGAACAGTTTCCCGGCTCCACAGTCATCCGCGGCGAACAGACCTCACTGCAGTGGCTCGTTGCCTCCACCTCAGGCCGCCCGCATCGTGAAGTCGCTCTTGAAGAGCTTCTCCTGCTCTGGACTGCCAACCATAATCTCGCTTTCCAGCCCTTCAACGAGCTCTTCAACGACTCCGCGCTCGCGCAATCCACCGTCTACCGTGAAGTCGCAGAGCAGCTTCCCGACTACTTCGCCACGCGCCCGCTCATACCCATTGAAGGCGCCGAGCCGCTCGATCTTCTCTCGCTCCTCACAGCCCCCGCGCAGGCCGCACCCACATCGCTTCGAGCGCAGCTTGAGCACCTGCGCCAGCTTTGGAAGCCGTTGCTCGGCGAATCCCTAGATCGCTTCCTTCTCGTAGCCGGAGAAGTCCTTCACGAAGAAGAGCTAGCTATCTGGATGCAGTTCAACCCACCGGCTGTTCAAGCCAAGGCCGCCGCAGCACAGGCCGCACAGCAGCGCGAGTTAGCCCGCCAACAAGGTCTTCATCAAGACTGGGGCGGTCTTGAAAGCCGCGCGGAAGTCCCCACCTACGGCGATCCCGCGCAGGAATACGAAAAGTTCTCACCTGACACCGCCTGGATGCCGGAAACGGTGATGATCGCCAAGAGCACCTACGTCTGGCTCGCCCAGCTCAGCAGGGCGCTCGGCCGTGAAATCACGAAACTCGATGAAATCCCCGACGAAGAGCTCGCCACTCTCGCAGCCCGCGGCATAAACACTCTCTGGCTCATCGGCGTCTGGGAGCGCAGCCGCGCATCGCGCACCATCAAGCTTCTCATGGGAAACACGGATGCAGTAGCCTCCGCCTACTCGCTCTTCGATTACCGTATTGCCGACGATCTCGGCGGCGATCCCGCCTACACGCGCCTCCGCGATCGCGCCTACCATCACGGCATCCGCCTCGCCAGCGACATGGTTCCCAACCACATGGGCATTGACTCGCCCTGGGTAGTTGACCACCCCGAGTGGTTCATGGCCCGCGGCGACTCGCCCTACCCGGCCTACAGCTTCAACGGCCCCGACCTCTCCGCCGATCCCCGCGTCGAAATCAAAATCGACGACAAATACTTCTCGCAGGAAGACGCTGCCGTAGTCTTCCGCCGCCGTGACAACCACACCGGCGACATCCGTTACATCTACCACGGCAATGACGGCACCAGCTTCCCCTGGAATGACACCGCGCAGCTCGACTACATGAACCCCGACGTCCGCGAGCATGTCATCCAGACCATCCTTCACGTCGCGCGTCTCTTTCCCGTCATCCGCTTCGATGCCGCCATGACACTCGCCAAGCGCCACTTCCATCGCCTCTGGTTTCCTGGCCCCGGCGCAAGCGGTGCCATTCCCTCACGCGCCGAATACGGCATGACCCAGGCCGAATTCGATCGCTACATGCCGCAGGAATTCTGGCGCGAAGTAGTTGATCGCGTCGCCGTCGAAGTCCCCGGCACACTGCTTCTCGCGGAAGCCTTCTGGCTCATGGAAGGCTACTTCGTCCGCACCCTCGGCATGCACCGCGTCTACAACTCGGCCTTCATGGTCATGCTCCGCGATGAAGACAACGCCAACTACCGCACCGTCCTCAAAAACACCATCGAATTCGATCCCGACATCCTCAAGCGCTACGTCAACTTCATGTCGAACCCCGACGAGCGCACCGCCATCGACCAGTTCGGCAAAGGCGACAAGTGCTTCGGCGTCGCAGTCCTCATGGCTACGCTTCCCGGCCTGCCCATGTTCGGCCACGGCCAGATTGAAGGCTTCACCGAAAAATACGGCATGGAGTACCGCCGCCCGCGCTACAACGAAGACCCTGTTCCCTCGCTCATCGCGCGCCATCAGCGTGAAGTCGCCCCGCTCCTCAAACTCCGCCGCCTCTTCGCGGAGTCCGTCCACTTTCTCTTCTACGATTTCGTGCAACCCTCCGGTGCCGTCGACGAAAACATATTCGCCTACTCCAACCGGGCCGGCAACGCGCGCGCGCTCGTCGTCTACAACAACGCTTACAGCTCCACACGCGGCTCCATCCGCCAGTCTGTCCCTTATGCTGACAAGTCCACCGGCACGCTCCGCGAGCAGTCTCTCTGGCAAGGCCTTGGCTTCAACGCCGCGGATAACATGCCCAGTGCCATCGTCGCCTTCACTGACTCGCTCACGGGTCTTGAATATCTCATCCGTTCCACGGAACTCGCCAACCGCGGCGTAACGTTCTCGCTTCATGCTTATGAATCCCGCGTCCTGCTCAATTGGCGCGTCCTTCATGTATCGGCGCACAAGCCCTGGGACAAACTCTGCGACCAGCTCGCAGGCGCAGGCGTGCCGCATCTTGAAGACGCACTCGCCAACTACGAGCTCCGTCCCGTCCACGCCGCCATCGCCGCCGCGCTGGACCCCGTTCTCGTCCGCCACCTCGCAGGCAACGCCACCATCACACCCACGCTCATGCCTGCGGCCGCCATCCCCGCCTCTGCCGCAAAGAGCAGGGAACTGGGCGCTTATCTCGATGACGCATGGTCTCGGGTTGAATCGCTCTTCGTTCAGGTCCGCTCCGCGCAAACCCGCACTGTAACGCCGCAGCCTGAACAGCCAGAGCCGTCTGAAGAAGATCTCACAGAAGAATCGGCAGCCTTCCGTAAACTCATCCGCGCAGCCCTTCGCATCCCATCGCTTGAGGCCGCATTCCCCGCCCCCTGGCCAGCCGCCGCGCGCCGTATTCTACCGTCAGCCAGTCCGCTCACCGCTTCCACGGCGCTCTGGGGCCCAGTGCTCGCCTGGTGCATCCTGCAAACGCTCGCCGAATCCGTTAACGCACGGAATCCAGAAGCGGAAGCACTTGTTCTCTTTGATCGCCTCCGTCTCCGCGAGCCATTCGCCAAAGCCTTCCAGGCCCTCGGGATGGAAAGCAACGATGCCTGGCGCGCCGCAGCCCGCATCAAAATCCTGCTGCTCGTTCAGACTCAAGCCGAAAACATAGAAGCCGAATCGCCCATCATCCCGCGCGATCTTTGGCACGATCCAGACTTCCGCTGGCTCACCGGCATCCACGAAGCCGAAGGCCACGAATACATCGTCCGCGAACCGTATGAAGAGCTGCTCTGGTTCCTCCATCTCCCGGACCTGCTCGCGCTCGCCGCGCAGTCAGTGCCAAACCTGTCCGCGATTAAACAACTCGTCCAGAAGCTGGAAAAGAACCTCGCCGCTCTCGAGGCCGCAGGCTATCGTCCCGACAAACTGATCGTACCCGAACTCGTTGAAGAGTCTGAATCCCCCGCCGAACCCGTCGCAGAATCAATCTTGAAACCAGCCGCCGAACCCATCGAAGAGCCAGGCTCCGAAGAACCAGAATCCGAAGCAACAGAGCCGCAATCGGAGCCGGAAACAATCGACACGTCTCAACTCAAACCGGAACCGTCCGCGCTCGCTGCTGAAGCAAGAGAAGATTCCGAAGCTGAATCGGAAGATGAACTGAAAGACAAGAGCGAAGACAAAACTGAATCGGATCAAGAAAAGGAAGAATAATCTAAAACCTATGGAACGCTTCTGCGCCAATTGCCACGCTGTTCTTGCCGAAGAAACCAAGGCCGACTGGTGTCCAGCCTGCGGTGGCGCGCTCCTCGAACGCGCATCCGATCCCGCACTCCATCCCGCCGCCGCAGGCAAGCCGGAAGTCGATCACCGCGGCATAATCCTGCCCCGCCGCCACGCCCTCGGCGGTATCATCACGCCACAGTAGCTTTCAAGGATTCGTATTCAGGCCAGCCGCAATCGCCAACCGCTCCTGCCGCTCATCGAATGTCCAGAAGCTCCGCGCCCCAAGCTCCAGCGCACATGCCACGTGCAGCGAATCCAGCGTTCGCACCCCAAGCGTCGGGCCAATATTGTTGCGCCAGCGCAATACTCCGTCCCCATGCCGTATCAGGTAAATCCACTTCAATCCAAAGGCCACTGTCGCAATCGCGCTCGAAATTGCTCCACGCAACCTTTGCATCTGCAGTAGAGATTGCTTTGCGAAATACATAATGTTGAATCGCATGAGCTGCTTCAGCACGGTTTAGCGGAGTAATCCATGTTATAGGCTGCTCCGCCATTCGGCGAATGACCTCAGGAGAGTGTGAGTCTCGAATGTAAGGAGCAACCAGAAAGCTCGTATCCACACAGATACTCAATAGCGGCTATTCTCCCGCTCTTCAATGAGCATTTCCACCGCCGGAATCACCCGGTCGCCGAATTGCGCCTTCAATCGTGCCGCAAAATCCGGCCACACTACATTCTTATGCTTCTCAAGCTGCTCAGGTGTAGGTCCCACTGGCCTCATCGATTGTTCCGGCTCAATCCGCCCAAGCACACGGTTCCGCTCCCGCAGCTCCACCGTCTCTCCGGCGGCCAGCCACGCCTTCAACTGCTTCGTATCCCGCAACTGCCGAAGATTCACGCTATGCATAGTTAAATTGTGACATAAAATGTGTCACATCGCCATTCATCCAGCCACCTACTCGTACCGCAGCGCCTCCGCCGGCAATATCCTCGCCGCAGCCTGCGAAGGATACAGCGTAGCCAGCAGCGAAACTCCCAGCGCCACCACTGCCACCAGTACGCCATCCACCAGCCGCGGCGCAAACGGCAGCCGGTCAATCGCATACACCTCCGCCGACAAATGAATCGGAAAATGCGCTCCAGCCCACGCGCCCGCATATCCCAGCACCAGCCCAATCACCGTGCCCATCACTGAAATCAGCAGCCCCTGCAGCAGAAAAATCCTCCGCACCTGCCCCGGCGCAACGCCAAAGCTCATCAGCACCGCAATATCGCGTGTCTTTTCCATCACCATCATCGTCAGAGCAATCAAAATATTCAGCGCCGCCACAATCACAATCAGCGCAATCACAATAAACGTCACATACTGTTCCAGCTTCAGCGCGCGAAAGAGCTCTTTGTTCTGCTCCATCCAATTCGTCGTCATAAAGCCCCTGCCGGCCGCCTGCTCAATCGCCCGCCCAACCTCCGGCGCGCGATTCAGGTCATCCAGCTTAAAGCTCATCATGCTCAGCAAATCCGGCTCGTCATACAAGCGTTGCGCATCCGCCAACCTTACATAGCCCCATCCAGTGTCGTACTGGTAAAACCCTGAGTGATACGTCCCCGCCACGCGAAAGGGAACCGACTTCGGCACAATCCCCATCGGCGTCAAATCGCCCTGCGGACTCACCAGCATCACGGAGTCACCCACAGTCACGCCAATCGAATCCGCCAAATCCTTCCCCAGCACAATCGGCGGCACAGGATCAATCTCCGTAGTTGGTTCCAGCGCGCGCATCGCCTCCGGTCCAGCTTTTTCCAACAGCCTGCTCACCGTCAGCTCATCCTTCGGCACAATCCCTTCCACCAGCGCAAACCCCGCCCGCGCCCCATGTGCCACCATCACCTGCTCATCCAGTTCGCCCGCCACAGCCTTCACGCCCGGCACCGCGCGTAGCCGCTCCATCAGCGGTTGCCACGCTCGAATTCCTCCCGACACATGCATCAACTGCACATGCGCGCTAGTATCCACCAGCCTGTCTTCAAGATCGCGCCGCATCCCATTCGTAATTGCCAGCGCAATCACCAGCGCAGCCACACCCGCAGCCACGCCTGCAACGGAGATCGCCGTCACCACGCCCACCACGGCCTGCCGCCGCTTGGCCTTCAGGTACCGCGCCGCAATAAAAAGCTCAAACCGCATCGGGATCCTGCAACTCTTAAATATGGGTGCCCCACCCTCGCGCCGTATTTGTTTTTGGCGCTAGGGTGGGATACATCTGGCCTTGTAACAGGGCACGACTTTAGTCGTGCCACAAAACCCCCAGAGTGGGAAAGCAGATAGGAACCTTCGCCTTGTAACAGGGCACGACTTTAGTCGTGCCACAAAACCCCCAGAGTGGGAAAGCAGATAGGGACCTTCGGCCTTGTAACAGGGCACGACTTTAGTCGTGCCACAAAACCCCCAGAGTGGGAAAGCAGATAGGGACCTTCAGCCTTGTAACAGGGCACGACTTTAGTCGTGCCAAAATACACCGCAAAAATAAACGGGCTTTAGCCCCCGCGGAAATCCTACTTCGTCACAAACACAGTCTTAGCCACACCCACATTGTCATGCCGGTCGTAAGCCCGCACCGTCAACAGATGCTCTCCGGCCTTCAAACCCGCTGAAGCCGGAATCGTAATCTCATAATGCTCTCTCTTCGCATCGGACAAATTTCCCACCGGCTCAACATACTGCCACGGTCCCGCATCCAGCGAATACTCCGCCTTCTCAATCGGGCTCACCGCATCCTCTGCATCAAACCGGAAGCTCATCCCGCTCACCGCCAGCCCATTCACCGTCGGCGGAGCAGTATCAACCTCAAACCGATCGCTGATCTTCTCACCCGTCAGCGCATCACCCGGCGTGTGTGAAGGCGCATCGCTCGCCACCACCTTCAGCTCATATCCGCCATCCGGCAGCAGCGTCTGGTCAAAGCTGTACGCCTTTTCGGTAATCCCATCCTTCAGCAGCCGCCAAACCGTCTCGCCATCGCCGCGCAGATACAGCGCAAAAGTCAGGTCGTCGCCATTGTCATCATGCGCCGCCCACCGCGCCGTCACCGCGGTCTTGTCTTTCACCGCATTCAACGTCGAACTCGACCCGCTGTCGAACCCGCCCGATCCGCTATTGGCGGAAGGGAATGATATATTCACCGACTGCTGCTGGCCCGCTCCCTGCGGCTGCGGAGTCCACCGCGCCCCCGTAACAACCACCAGCTCATCCATCACCGGAGCCGAATTCACCGGCAGATAATTCACGCCCACTCCGCCCAGCACACCGCCCGCATTCAGTTGAGTCTTCCACTGCAGGTAACGCCCCGCCGGCGAAGCCACCGCGCCATCCTTCACCGCAGCCCACTCGCTCCATCCACGCACCGGCTGCTCCACATTCCCACTGCGCGTCCAGATCGTATAGCCGCTCGATCCCGGCTCAATCTCCATGCGCCCAAACCGCGCCAGCGCCCCCGCATCCAGCACATCGCTCTGATATTCATGCTTGTCGGCATTCGTCGTCAGCGCCAACACTTTGCCCGTATTGCCCGTGCCAATCAGCACGCCATCTTTCGCCTTCGCCAGCGCCAACCCCTGCTGCGCCTCCAGATGCGCAATATCCGCAAAGCTCCCATCCTCGCGTATCCGAAACACTCGCCCGCGATTTCCGCTCAGCGCCAGCAGCCCATCCTTATCCGCCGCAATCGCATACACCACCTCATCCTTGCCCGCCCACACTCGTCGCGGAGCCTGCCCACCCGCATCTTGTTTCGGATCGATCGCATAAATCTCCGACCCCTCCGGCAACGACGAGCTAGCATTCGCAGACTGCACACTCCCCGGCTGCACCACCGTAATCGTTATCGTGCCCGTACCCTGCACCGGCAGCGGAGGCAGCGGATTCCGCGTCTTATCTCCCACATCGGCAACGTAGATCGTGCCCAGTGGTCCCACGGCAACGGATGTAATCTCCCGCCGCGGCGCTTCAAACAGCACATAACCTTTCCCGCTCGCATCAATCCGGTACACCAGCCCCGAGCCATCCGACCCAGCAATCAGATTTCCCTTTGCATCCCACGCCAGCGCCCGAATATGCGCCTCATCGCTCTTGAAAAACAGCTCCGGCTTCGCGCCGGCCCCCGCTTTTCCAATCTGACCGGTATCAACCCGCCAAACCGCGCCCGGCCCACCCGTAGCAATGTACAACCGCCCCGCGCCATCAAAACTCAGATCCCAGATGTACCGCGACTTCGCATCCGTCCTGTCGTCGTCTTTCGCATCCGCCTGTGTTCCGGTTTGAGCCCCAGCCTGCGCCAGATCAAACACCACCGTCGCACTCGTCTCATCCTGCTTCGCAGTCGCCGCCGGATTCAGCCTGTACACCTTGCCGCTCGGAATCGTAGCCACATACAGCGCACCATCCGGCCCAAAGCGAACGGCCTGCACCGCCAGATCCTTAGTCTCAAACAGCGTGAACGGCTTCCCGTCGCTGCCAATTCGCAGCACAGTCGCCGGGGCGCCCGTTCCCACAAACGCCGTACCGTTCTTATCCGCCGCCACGCTCCACACAAAGGTTGAAGGCGTCGTCGCCAACTCCTTCACTCCCGGAGCCATGCGCAGCTTCCCGTCGCTCTCAATTGAGATACCCAGCGGCGTGCCTTTTTCAAAATCCTCGGCCCGCGACTGCGTCCACAGGTGCGTCCCTTGCGCCGCCACGGGTGCGCACACCGCCGCCGTCGCCACACCGGCAAAAATCCATCGTTGTAAGTAGCTAAATTTCCAGACAAATTCACGCATCATGCTGCCGTCGAGTCTACTAGACCCAGGGACCGGGGGTCCAAAGCCAGGCGATGGAACAGCCCGCGGCATCTCTCGCCAAAATATGAGACGCGCAACATCAAAGGAAAAAGCCATCCTGACATACGGGAAAGTTGCAGGATGTTCAACGTTCTTTAAATAGATATTCATAAGGGTGACCGGAACGGCTCTTCATAACTGCTAAGCTGAGCCCTGCTTATCTAATTCCTACCTCATGTTCGATCGGGGTCTGATCGTTTAAAGACGCCGCAGTTCGATAAAGCGCAAGATCAAGAACAGCGCAAGATCAAGACAAATCAAATAAACCAGCACGACTCTCTGAAGGAGACAGAATGCAGAGTACTGCCTTCGCGCGCAGATATGCGCTTGCGGTTGTGTGTGCCGTAGTTATGAATTTGTTTACATCCGCTTTCAACCTCCATGCGCAACAGGAAACCACAGCCTCAATTGCCGGAAACATTGTTGACTCGCGCGGTCTTGCCGTTTCGCCGGCATCTGTGGTCGTAAAGAACCAGGCAACCCACGCGCAGAGCAAAGCGCAAGCCGACAATACCGGGCACTTTGCAGTAACCGGCATCGCGCCCGGTCGCTACACGCTCACCGTGACTGCGGCGGGTTTTGCCGTGACCACGCAGCAGGGCGTGCTCGCTTCGCAGCAACCGGCGAATATCAAAGTATCCCTCAGCGTCGCTTCTCTTGAGCAGAATGTTGAAGTCTCAGCCATCGCCGGCGACTCCATTGCCGCGCAGCAGGCGCTCTCGCAGAACAGCCTGGACTCCCAGGTTCCCTTGTCCGTGATCGGCAGCAAGTTTATTCAGCAGTTCACGCCCGCCACCACAGATTATTCCGAAATCGTCAACATCGCCCCCGGAACCATCAGCTACAACTCCAACGGCGTCGGCCTGGGGCAGGGAACAATCTATTTCCGCGGCTTCATCGATGGCGATTTCGACATCACCTGGGACGGCATTCCCGAGGGCGATACAAACAACTTCACCCACCACTCCTGGTCTTGGTTCCCCGGTCCCTGGATTGGCAGCGTTCAGTTCGATCGCAGCCCCGGCACCGCCTCCACCATCGGACCTGCTACCTATGGTGGTTCTATCAATCTCTTTTCGCCCGACGTTCCCACAGAGCAGTCCGTCCAGCCGGAGATCGCCTACGGCTCGTTCAACACGCTTTTCTATGACAGTAAGTACAGCACCGGCATGCTCGGTCCGAAGAAAAACATCGGCCTCACTCTCGATGTCCACCGCTTGACTTCGGACGGCTTTCAAACTTTCAACTATATCGAGCGCACCGCCGGCGACATCAAGGTCTTGTACAAGCCATCCGACAATACAACCATCACCGGCTACAGCGGCGTCGTTCACCTCTTCAGCAACGCGCCCAACGTCTCGCCCTACCGCGCCCAGATTCAGGCCTATGGCTGGAATTACATGATGCAGAAGAACGATCCCACCAGCGCGTTCTTCCAGGCCTACAACCTCAATACCATCCCCACCGATTTCGAGTACATTGGCGTGCGTTCCCAATTGAACCACGGTTGGGTCGTGGACGCGAAGCCATATACCTACAGCTACAACAACGCGCAGTACTATTCAAATGACAATTCCGGCGATACCACCGGCCTGGCCACCGGCCCCAACGGCTCCAGCGGCTGGATGATACCGTCCTTGTGTTCAACGGTGGCAGACGGTGGAACCCTCATTGTCGCCCCTTTCCCGGGCGCGACGCCCCCGCCCGGCGAAACCTACTCAAAACTCCCCTGCGCCATCGACAAGCTGAACAGCTACCGCAAGTACGGCGAAACCTCCACCGTCAGCCAGAGTTCGAAGTATGGCGTCTTCCGCACCGGCATCTGGTATGAGTGGTCCAAGAGCGACCGCTTTCAGATTCCCTCCGACCCCCTCACCCGCTACGATCAGCCGGTACCCAAGTTCCACGAGAACTATTGGATCAACTCCTACAACCCATTCATTGAGTATGAGTGGCACGCCACCTCGAAGCTATCCATCACGGCAGGCTTCAAGTATGCCTTCTACAACTTCGCTCTTCAGCAGTTCGCCGACGATGGCGGCGTAGTGGGGTCGTTGAATGGTGCGCCTTACGCCAACAGCGAGAGAGGCTTCGGCTCCAGCCTTCCCTCGGCCTCAGCCAACTACCGCCTCACAAATCACTTGTCCGTCTACGGTGACTTCGGAAAGGGCGATGAGATTCCGCCCAGCAGCCTGTTCGACGTGACCGGAGGCGGTGCTGAGGTGGGCACGATCGGCAGTCCCATGCTGACCACCACCTACCAGGGCGGCACCGTGGCCAAGTACAACCGCTTCACCTTCGATGCCGACGTCTTCCGCGTCAAGTTCCAGAACAACTACATCGCCTTAGCCGTCGCCAATCCCAACAACCCGAACTACGACTTGAACGAGTATTACCTGGGCCCTGATTCCACGACTCTGGGCTTTGAAGCGGAAGCCAACGTTTCGCTAGGCTATGGCCTGAACCTCTACGCCAACGGCACAGTCGACAAGGCCCAATACGTCGGCTCAGGCGTGCCTTCGGGACTGAATGTCGCCGATACGCCTTCCTACACGCAGGATATTGCGTTGACCTATCAGGGGCACGGCCTGGATCTGGGCGTCATTGAAAAGCGCGTAGGAAGCTATTACGACGACAATGGCACTTTTCACAATCAGGCCTACGTCGCTCCCTATAACAACGTGAACCTCTTCTTCAACTACACCATCCGCAAAAACCGCATGTTCGACAACTCAAAGATCCAGTTCAGCATCAACAACCTCTTCAACAGCATGAACGCCACAGACATATTCCCCTTCAACAGCGCGCAGATGGTAAACGGCTCTGCATACTTCGCAACCACACCCACATCTCCACTCGATCAGTTCAACCTGACCGCTGGCCGCAGCTTCACCGTCAACTTCAGGCTCGGCCTGTTTCCCAATCGCCGCAATTAACAGCATCTGACCGGGCCGCGCCGGTGTTTTGGAGTTGATACACAAAAGGTAGGCAACAAGCCCAGCAAAAAAAGGTAGGCCGGGGATTCATCCCCGGCAACAAGCTAAACTTCCCAATTGCATTTTTAAGAATCCCCCCGAAACCGATGAATCAACCTTCTGTCCCTCTTGCTCGGCCTCTTCTCCGGTAACGGCATCATAGCCTGCATCGCCTTGCGAGCCTCGGCTTCCTGCGCTCGCCGCTCCTTGCTCGCATCCGTCTCGCGATAAAGCGTTAGCGCCACACTCGCCGGCCCGCGCACATCGCTCACCGCCAGCACCTCAACCTCAAACTCGCCGCCCTCATTCCGCACCCACACCATGTCGCCTGCACGCACCTCGCGCGCCGGCTTCACCTCAGCATGGTTTATCCGAATCCGCCCCAGATCGCAGGCCTTCACCGCCAGCGCCCGCGTCTTGAAGAACCGCGCCGCCCAAAGCCACTTATCGATCCGCAAATTCCCCATAAAATTCTCTCGTCATCCTAAGCGAAACAGGCCACGCATAGCGTGACCTGTCATTCAAAGAATGTGCTTTTGTTTTTTCAGTCCCCTAGTCCCTAAGTCCCCTGGTCCCCGCATTCATCAATTCGCCAGCACCGCCCGATACCGAACCTTATTCTTCTTCACCTTCTCAATCGCCTCATTCGCCTTCGCCATCGGGAAAGCCTCAATCTGCGCCTTCACCCCATGCCGCGCCGCCACATCCAGCATCTCGCGAATCCGCGATGGGCTCCCAATCGGGCTTCCAGCCATCGCTTTCTGTCCGCTGATCAGCGGAAAAACCGAACCCAGCGATACCGGCCCCGGCGTCACACCTACAAAGCACAGCATTCCAGTGGGCCGCAGCACTTGTATCAACGCGCTCCAGTCCAGGTCCGCCGTCGCCGTGTTCAAAATCAGGTCGAACTTTCCTCCCAGATCCTTCAGCGACCGTGTCTCCCGGATATTCGCAAAATGATGCGCACCCAGCGCCCGCGCCTCTTTTTCCTTCGCCGGAGAACTCGAAAACGCCGTCACCTCCGCGCCAAACACTCGCGCAAACTGGATCGCTATATGTCCCAGCCCGCCAATTCCCATAACCGCAACCCGCGATGAGGGATTCACCCCATACTCACGCAGCGGGTTATATACCGTAATCCCTCCGCACAGCAGCGGAGCCGCATGCTGGCTCTCCAGCGCCTCCGGAATCGCCGCCACAAATCGCGCATTCGCCCGCACGCGATCCGCATAGCCGCCATTCCGCTTCACGCATGTGCCTTCTGACTGCGCGCACAGATTCTCCCTGCCCTGAATGCACCAGTCGCACACGCCGCAGGAGTTCGATTGCCACCCCAGCCCTACACGCTGGCCCACTTCCAGGCCCTTCACCAGCGAGCCCGCAGCCGCTATTGTGCCTATAACCTCGTGACCGGGAATAAACGGATACTGGCTGACGCCCCAGTCGTTCGCAATCAGGTGCAGGTCGCTGTGGCAGATGCCGCAGTGTGTAATGGCGATCTCAACTTCCTCTGGGCCCAGCTCGCCGGGTTCATAGTGAAAGCGCAAAAGCTCCGCGCCCGCCGCATGGGCTGCCAATCCGTGAATCTGAGCCATGGTCGTGCTTGTCCTCGCAAAGATGGGGGATAATCCGGAAAAATGCCGGTACCAGTGGTGGATTGTCTCGGAGTGACAATCCGATTTACTTCAAACCGAATTATCTTCTAGTGTACCCCGCCGCCCGGATCAATGCTCACCGTCAGTACTTGAAAACCATTCAACGTTCCACCCGCCGCCGCATCCGCCGCCACAATTGCCGTCTCCCCGTTCAGGCTTGCTTCCTGTCCTGCCCGCAGCGTCTCCAGCGCATTCGCCACACTCAGCGGAAGACTCGTCAGAGTCTGTCCTGCCACGCCGGCTTGCGTCTCCGGAGCCAGCAGGCTTACATAAATCCTGTCCGCCGCATGTTGGCTCCGCGCCTGCGCCAGCGCTGCCTCCATGCTGCTCGGCTTGGCTGAAAGCCGCGGTGGCTCCATCGTCCGGTCCAGCGTCCCAGCATCGCTGATCAACACCCGCAGTGGTCCCGGCTGCAGCCGCGCCGGCAGCGTCACCGGAATCCGCACATTCCGCGCCGGCTGCTGCCAAGGCCGCACCGTCGCCTCCACCTCAATCGTGTCGCCTGCATGCGCAATGTTGCTTGAAATCACCCGCGCCGATTCCAGCTCCACACTCACCCGCCGCGGAATTACTTCCACATTCAGCTTCAACGCATGCATCGCGCCTTGCCGTTCGCTGTTCGCGTAGAACCGGTTAAA
Source organism: Occallatibacter sp. (assembly GCF_049510455.1). Lineage (GTDB taxonomy): Bacteria > Acidobacteriota > Terriglobia > Terriglobales > Acidobacteriaceae > Telmatobacter. Next base: position 29,921 of record NZ_JBEKYX010000039.1, read on the forward strand.
CTCCTCCGCCGCGCCAAGCGCAGCCATCAGCGGCGCCGGCTGTAAATCTCCTCCGCTCGCCCACGAGTCCACAGGCGCTGAAAACGGCGCCGCGCCAGTTCCCGTTCCCGCCCCATCCATCTCAATCCGTCCCGTAACGTGGTAGCTCGTCTCAGCCGCATTGTCGTTGGAGTCCAGCAGTGCGTTGTACAGCGAAACCAGCACCGCCTGCGCCGTCAGCGACGACTGATCCAGCACCTCAAACCGCACCATCCGTATCTTGCCGCCGTCGGCCTCATGAATCGCCACCTCCACCGGAATCATCTTCGCCTTCGCCCCAAACACGCCCTTGATCGCCGCGTCCCGATCCTCCGTAAACGCGCCAATCTCCCGCCCTGTGTTCACAATCTTGAAGGCATTCAGCGGAGAAGCCAGCGTCGCCACCACCTCCGTCTCCGTCATCGGCAAGCTCACCGGCCCCAGTTGCTGCAGCGGATGCCCGCACGCCAGCAGATTTTTTTCATCCACGTACGTCACCGTGCACGTCGCAGCAATCTCCACATCGCCCCGCACCAGTTGCGCGCTCACCGCCTCACCCGGCACGATCCTCGTCCCTTCCGGAGCAATCTCCGTGGTGCTGCTCGATCCCATCCCGCCGGCAGCCACCATCTCCAGCCCCGTGCCCTTCATCCGCTCCTGCCACAGCCGCACCGCCTCGGGATGAAATCCACTCATCACCAGCGGCGTCTCCATCGCCTGCATCATGGTGGTTCCCAGATCGGCCGGGTGCCCCTGGTCCCTCGCACTTGGGGACCAGGGATCGAGGTTAGCCACAGAACCCGGGTGCCCCACCCTCGCGACGTCGTTGTTTTTGTCGCTAGGGTGGGAAACCGATACCATCTGACCTCCCGCCGGCAGATCCCTCACCTCCAGCATCTGCTCAATCGGCGTAATCCCGGCAATCGGGTCCTTGCTGAACTGCCCTATCCGGTAGCTCAGCGAACCCAGCAGCCGGTCTCCCACATACACCGGGCTGCCGCTCATTCCCGCCACCACCCCCGTGTACTCCGCCTTCGCCCCATGCAGTTGCGCCAGAATCATGTCGTGTCCCGGCCCGCGCCCGCCCTTCAGCACCCCCAGAATCTCCACCTGCATCGGCTCCGGCTTCGTCCCCGTAAACACCGTCCAGGCCGTCGCCATCATCCCGCGCTTTACCTCGCTCAGCGGAACAAACCCCTTGCTCACCGGCGGCCCGTCTGAACTCGCGGCATCCTGCGCCAAACAAAGCCCGGCACCCGCAGCCAGCCCCGCCGCAAACACCGCCGCCATCAATCTCCGCAACATGCGGGTGCCCCACCCTCGCGACGTCTTTGTTTTTGTCGCTAGGGTGGGATTGCACTCCCGCCAGCCAGCCAATCTCTGCATACCTATTGCCATTACTCGATTTCTCACGTCTATAACTGTAAATCCGCTCCGTCTGGATATTGGATTAGACGGTTACATTTGTCATCTCGTGCGGAAAGCGGCAAATCAGATTGAACGGTACGGGCTTTAGCCCGCACATTGACCTCTGCGAAAATGAACGGGGCTTTAGCCCCTGAGAGAATATCCCCCAACTGGATTGGCATCCCACCGCGTATCCTGTTGGTACTGAGGCTGCAATGCATATCAGAATCACAAATCGAATTCTTCCGCTCTTCGTACTTCTCGCCCTTGCCGCGCCCTTCGCTTTCGCCCAGAACACGCCCACTCCCACGCCGGCTCCGGCCCCGCAGCAACCTCAGCAGCCAGACCAGACCGCTCCCGACTCCGGCGGCCCGGCAGGCGATAACGGCAACATCGCCCTGCCCAAAAAGAAGGATCAGCCCGCCGACGCCACCCCTCCCGCGCCCGCTGAACCCAAAATCAAGCCCCCCGAGGGCCTCACCAACATCCCCGCCCTGCGCATCTCCGTCCCTGAAGTCACAGTGGACGTAGGCGTCATCCTCGAAAAGACCCACCAGTTCGTCCCCAACCTCAAGCCCCTCAACTTCAAGGTCTTCGAGGACGGCGTCGAGCAGAAGGTCACCGGCTTCAAGCGCGTTGAAGCCCCCATCACCGTCCTGCTCCTCTGTGAATTCGCCTCAACCAACTACAGCTTCATCTATGACATGCGCAACGCCGCCTGGGCCTTCGCCCAGCAGCTCCGTCCGCAGGACTACGTCGCCATGATGACCTTCGACATGCGCACGCAGATCGTCACCGACTTCACCCAGGACAAGCGCCAGCTCCTCGAAGGCATCAACATGCTCCGCATCCCCGGCTTCTCGGAGCGCAATCTCTTCGACGCCATCTACGAAGCCGAAGACCGCCTCTCCCGCATCGAAGGCCGCAAATACATCGTCCTCATCGCCTCTGGCCGCGATACCTTCTCCAAGATCACCTACGACAAGATCCTCCAGAAGGTAAAGAGCACCCCCGACATCACCATCTTCACCGTCTCCACCGGCGGAGCCATGCGCGCCATGACAGAAGGCAGCGGCGGCCTGCGCGGCGGCATGCGCGACATCGACTACCTCCAGGCCGACAATGAGATGAAGACCTTCGCCAAATACACCGGCGGCGACTCCTTCTTCCCCCGCTTCGTTGGAGAAATGCCCGACATGTTCGCGCAGATCAACCAGAACATCCGCGCCAAATACGAGCTCGTCTACCACCCGCTCAACACCAAAACCGACGGCACCTACCGCAAGCTCCGCGTCGAGCTGGTAGACGATGAAGGCCACCCGCTCCAGTTTCAGGACGAAAAGAAAAAGCCCCTCAAATACGACACCATCTACCGCGACGGCTACCGCGCCAAACCCGAAGTCGAATAGTTTTGCTCGCTGCCAAGCATTAGGTCTCCCGGAGTCTCCAGCGTTAGGCCCGGGATCGCCTAAAGCATGACCGTGTGCCGCGCCCTCGCGGCACAGTTGTGTTTTGTCGTCCTCGGTCGCCCCTGTCCGCCTTCTGTATCATTCCAATTAGGCAGTCTTTCCAATAGGCAGTCCTCATAAAAATCCATACATAAAAGGTGAATATGGTTGAGACCCCGCTTCCCAAGCGAACGTTAGACTATCGTCCCGATATTGACGGCCTTCGCGCGATTGCGGTTCTCAGCGTAATGGCCTTTCACGTTGGAGTCTTCCATATCTCCGGCGGCTTCGTCGGAGTTGACGTCTTCTTCGTCATCTCCGGCTACCTCATCAGTTCCATCGTCTTCGCTGAGATCGCCCAATCGCGCTTCTCCATCGTCGCTTTCTATGAGCGCCGCATTCGCCGCATCTTCCCTGCGCTCCTCGCCCTTTTCTTCGTGCTCACCATATTCGGAGCCGTCTTCTTATTGCCCAGCGATCTCATTGATTTCAGCAAATCGCTGCTCGCGGCCACTTTATCTGTCTCCAACTTTTATTTCTGGGGGCAAGCCGGATACTTCGACCACCGCAACTCCAGTCTTCTTCTGCATACCTGGTCGCTCGCGGTGGAAGAGCAGTTCTACATCCTCTTTCCAATCTTTCTCGTCATTGTCCGGCGTCTCTTCCCGCGGCGGATGCGGCTCGCCGTCATCATCCTGTTTTTCGTCTCTCTCGCCGGCAGCGCCGTCACAGTCGCGATCAGCCGTGACACCGCCTTCTACATGCCATACACCCGCGCATGGGAACTGCTCACCGGAACCCTGCTCTCCCTCGGAGTCTTCCCGAAGCTCCAATCCGTCTGGTCCCGGAACCTCGTCGCTCTCCTTGGCTTCGGAATGATCCTCTATGCCTGTCTTTTCTATTCGCCATTCATGCTTTTCCCCGGGCTAAGCGCTCTTCTGCCCTGCATCGGCTGTGCGCTGGTCATCGGCGCCGGTGTAGAAGGCCGTTCGATCGTCTATTCCGTGCTCGCATGGCGTCCCTTTGTCTTCCTGGGACTCATCTCGTACTCGCTCTATCTCTGGCACTGGCCCGTCATCATGGTCTACCGCATGGGCATCTTCGATGTCAGTGCATGGTTTGAGCGCGCCTATGCCGGCAGATTCGCGCCAGACCGCTTCGATCACGTTCTTCAGGTCGGAATCTCGCTCATCCTCGCCATCCTCTCCTGGAGATTCGCCGAGCAGCCCTTCCGCAAAGGTCGGCTTCGCTTCGCCGGGCCAAAGCTTTTTGCGCTTGCGGCAGCCGTCATGCTCTGCTTCGTCGCCTTTTC
>NZ_JBEKYX010000004.1:0-107755 GCF_049510455.1 Occallatibacter sp.
CAATCAAGCTCGTAGTGAAATCGCTCTTCTAACCAATTGGGACCAGGGAATGCAACTACGTTTAAATCAACCCGGAAAGATGCTGCGGCGGCTGAGCGTTTGCCTCGTGCTGTTGGCCTGCGCCGCCCTCTCTACCGGCTCTCTCCACGCGCAGGCCGCCTATGCCGGCTATATGAACCACAACGGCCTCTGGGCTGGCGGCGAATTCAGCGGCTACGCACCCTCCTTTCCCTATCAATACGGTCAGCGCGTCTACGGCGGCGGCCTCACTGCCGACTACCGCTGGGGATTTCACTGGGATTTCGACGGCACCGCGCGCTGGCTTTCTTTGAACAGCTATGCCCAGACATCCGAGCGCACACTCCTCATCGGTCCTCGTTACTACATCGTCCGCTATCACGGCATCGAGCCATACGGTAAGTTCCTCGTAGGCGATGGCACCATTCACTATCCCTATTCCATCGGTACTGACAGCTATTTCACGCTGGCTCCCAGCGGCGGCGTCAACCTCCGCATCTTGGAGCGGCTCCACGTACACGCGGAGTACGAGTACCAGATCTGGCACAACGCACCCGGCTTTACCAACGAGCCGAATCATCCTCTGCGCCCCAACGGCATCAACATCGGCGTCACCTACCGGATCATGCCATTCAAATCGCAATAGCCCGGCAAATTCCTCCCAGCGGGAGTGAACTTGGTAGCCTGCCCCATCCCGCGTGCTTAGAATGGACTTCCCCGACAAATCCAGTTCTATAAGGAGTATCCGTGGTCATCGGAATTCAAAACTCGTTCATGCAAGCGGAAAACGGCATGACGCTGCAAGACATGCAAGCCTGCTGCCAGGTGGCCACGCGGTTAAATGAGGTCATCATCTTCCGCTCCACCGGGCCGTGGTCCCTGCGCTGGCTTGAGAAGAATTACCCCACAAAGAACTTCCATGTAAAAGGTAAAAGCTCCGACTGGGGCCCGATGGCCGGCTTTGTACCCTATCTGGGCAAGTACAGCAAAGTGGGCGGCAACGCAGAGAAGGAGAAGGTCGGCACGGCCTATAACGACGACGGGCTAAAGCACAAATATGCGCAAAAGACGCAACTGTGCCTCACATTGGCGGAATTGCAGATTCAGCGCAGCACGGTCTCCAATGGCCGCACCGCGCTGACTGAGATGCAGCAGGTAGAGAACAGCCCGGACTACTATCTCGTAGCTTTGCGCAGCTCCGACCGGGCGAAATTTGCCTTCCGCGCAGCCTACGACGCAGCCGGCTTTTACAGGATCTCCGTATACCCGAAGTACTTGCCACTGAAAGGGCTGGCATACGAGAAGCCCACACCTCTTGAAGTGATGACCAGCTCCGAAGTCGGCGCAAACAACAGGCCCATGACCGGCGACTACGATCTGATGTCCGTATGCCCCGCCTGGTCCAACTACGGCGAGCGATCGCTGAAGGACATCACCAAGCCCGGACTGAACTTTGGCCGGCAGGGCGGCGTGGAACCGGGCGCAGCCTTCAAAGCGGGCGTCAATCTGGACGCCGTGCTGGACATGCGCCTCAATACCGGCCTGCCCACGCAGATGACCGCTGGACCTAACCCCAAGGCAAAGACCTTTGGCGCGACAGGCTTTACCGCGGCAGGCTATGGAAAGGCGCCTGATCTCCCAAACGCCGCCAACACGCCGCCCGGCAGGGGCCGCGAGCACGGCGACATGGGTAACATTTCAGCTCGCATTCTGCGCTGCATCAACGAGCTCAATGCGGCCATGGGGCAGACAGGGCCATTCCGGCGCGTGCATCACAATGCGGAGTCGCACCGGAATGTGATCTTCGGTGGTATTCAGTCGCGCGATATGGAACTGGGCGAAGGCTTTCCGATCACTTCCTTTCAGCCGGTACAACTTCGCCTTGCGCGCTACGATACGGTAACCACACTCGAAAATATGGCGGAGTTCCGCACCTACGCGGGAATGCTGAATGCCGGTGGCTACTATGTGCAGAAAAACTGGGCCTGGGGCATGTCCACTCGCAATGAGGTAATATAGTCTGCTTTCCCTCTCAGGGTGCCAGCCGTTATCCTCCATCCGAGGACACCTCACATGAAGATGCGACCTGGCGCTCAGACCGGTTTTTTGCTCTGCGGCAAGGAATGGAGTGATGGCGAAGCTCTTGAAGTGCGTTCGCCGTGGGATCAGGGCCTGGTAGGTCGCGCCACCCTGGCCACCCGTGCCGATGCGCGCCAGGCCGTGCAACATGCAGTTGCCTCCATGCGCCGCACCCGCGCCCTGCCCCGCTGGAAGCGCCGCGAAATTCTCGAAGACGTGGCCGCCTCGCTCATTGAGCAGAAGGAGCGCTTCGCCCAGCTCATCGCCTCTGAAGCCGGCAAGCCCATCCGCCAGGCGCGTATCGAAGTCGACCGCTCCATACTCACCTTCAAGACCGCCTCGGAAGAAGCCACGCGCATGGGCGGCGAGACCATCCCTCTCGACCTCACCGAAGGCAATGAAGGCCGCTGGGGCCTTGTGCAGCGTTTTCCCGTGGGCCCGGTGCTGGCCATCACGCCGTTTAATTTTCCGCTCAACCTCGTAGCGCACAAGGCTGCTCCGGCGCTCGCCTCCGGCTGCCCGCTCATCCTCAAGCCCGCGCCGCAAACGCCCTTTACCGCGCTCGCACTGGGCGAAATCATCCTCAAAGCCGGCTGGCCTGAAGAAGCTCTCGCCGTCCTCCCGCTCTCAAACACCGACACCGCATGGCTTGCCGAAAAGGAAGACCGCATCAAGCTCATCAGCTTCACCGGCTCGGCAAAAGTAGGCTGGGATCTCAAGGCGCACTCCGGGCGCAAGAAGGTGCTCCTGGAGCTCGGCGGCAATTCAGCGCTCATCGTGCACAATGACTGGCCCGATCTCGAAGACGCAGCCCAGCGCACCGCAACTGCTGCCTTCTCCTACGCCGGCCAGTCCTGCATCAGTGTGCAGCGCGTTTACGTGCAGCGCTCCGTCTTCCAGACCTTTCTCTGGAAGGTCGTCGATGCGGCAAAAAAGCTTGTCTCAGGCGATCCACTCGATGAAAAAACCGACGTGGGCCCCATCATCCGCCTCGCGGACGCTGAGCGCATCGAAAGCTGGATTCAGGAGGCCGTTGCCGGCGGCGCAAAACTGCTCGAAGGAGGCCAGCGCACAGGCTCCATGATTACCCCGGCAATCCTCACCGGCACTAAACCGGGCATGAAGCTTCGCGATGAGGAGGCCTTCGGCCCGGTGCTGGCCATTGAGCCGTATGATGACTTCGAGGACGCGCTCGCCGAAGTGAATCATTCCAAGTACGGCCTCCAGGCCGGCTTGCTCACCCGCGATGCCGGACGCATCCTCACCGCCTACCGCGAGCTCGAAGTCGGCGCGCTCATCGTCGGCGACACACCCACCTGGCGGCTCGATCCCATGCCGTACGGCGGCGTCAAAGACTCCGGCCTCGGCCGCGAGGGTCTCCGCTACGCCATCGAAGAGATGACCGAACCGCGCATGCTTGTCATGGCCGGCCTGCACTAGGGTGGGACGGCGGATGATAGAGGATCGTTCGATATGAGCTCGCCCCAGACCTCAGAACTCCCGGAAAGCGCACGGATACCTTCTACCCTTCATCATCCGCGCGCTCCGCTTTTGGTTTGCCGTCGTCCTCACCGGCGTCGCCACAGGTATCGGAGCGGCTCTTCTCACCAAGCTCCTCGAGTTCGTGCGGCACGCCGCATGGCGCGGCTCGCCAACGGAATCCTCAGTGCGTGAAACGAGTCGAAGGAATTGTGATTGCGTTTTGTGTGTTCAGCCACAACATTCGGGATGGGCCATTTCGTGGCAGTTTCCGCTTGTATCATCGAGAGAGAATGCGCTTGAGATTGATTGCTGCTGGGGTCGCTTTTGCTGCGGGACTGCTTGCGGCGGGATGCCATGATTTGCCTCCGTCGAAGCCGGCATCCGAGTGGACGGCGAGCGAGGCGCATGGAGCAGAGATTTTTCAGGAAAACTGCATACGATGCCACTATCCCACTTCGACATGGGCCAAGCAGGGGCCGGGTTTGCAGGCGATTACGAAGGTGAAGGCGATGCCGAGCGGCGCGCCACCAACGGATGAGCGGCTGAGCGCAACGATTTTGCATGGACGTGGGATGATGCCTTCGACATCGTTGAGCGATGGCGAGCTGGGCGACCTGCTGGCTTATTTACGCACGCTATGACAGAGACACCCCAAAATCGAGACCAGAAGCGCGAACTGCCGATGCCGGGCGTGGCGGCGATTGCGCTGTACCTGCTGCTGATTGCTGGAACTATCGTGGCGGGCGTGGTGGGCGGCGGGCATTATCCGTGGGGCTTTTTGATTTTTTCGGCGGCGTTTATTGCCGCGAGCGGCGGGCTGATTGTGAGGTTTCGATGGGCGTGGGTGCTGGCGCTGGCCGCGGTGTTTCTGCTGATGGGTTACAACTTCTGGGTGTTTTCGCAGCAGCATCAAGTTCCCGCGGCTGTGCAAGGGCTTCTGAACCTGGTGTTCTTTCTATATTTGATTCGGCCTGAGGTGCGGAACAAGCTGCGTTGATCTTATTTCTTGCATGAGATCACTGTGGACGGGCATGGGGTTCGGACGCATATTTCTGGAATTTCACCCGATAGGAAATGCGCCTGCGACTTGGCGCCTACTGATGCAAGCTCGATATAAGGGATTCCATTCCGAGTAATCATTACTGGCTGGCCCGTCAATGCAATCTCGCGAAATACTTCGAGCCATTTCTTCCTGAACTCACCTACCGCAATGATTCGCATAGACGCTTCATCGTCCGGCAATCGGGCTTCGACACGAAATGACTTCCCAAACAGCATTTTTATGCGCTTTTATGCGGGTCAATGATAATCTTCTGGCCATGCTCTTACTCATCAAAAAATCTCTTGTTTATGCGATTGTGTGTGCGGCTGCTGTTTCCTTTGCTCAAGATGCGCCGAAGAAGCGGGCGATTACGCTGGACGACCTGGGGAAGCTGGAGCGCGTGGGCGGGCCTGCGTTGTCTCCGGATGGGGAGTGGGTTCTCTACTCCGTGAGCAAGACGGACTTTAAGGAAGACAAGAACGACAGCCACCTGTGGATGGTGAAGTGGGATGGTTCGGAGCGGGTGCAGTTGACATACGGCAAGGAGGGTGCGGGCGGGGCGAAGTTTTCGCCGGATGGAAAGTACATCAGCTTTTTGTCTTCGCGGCCCGGGCCTACATCGAGTTCGGCGAAGGGCAGCCAGGTTTGGGTGATGGACCGCCGTGGCGGCGAGCCGCAGCAACTGACGGATGTGAAGAGTGTCGATGGGAAAGACATGGAGATTTCCGGGTATCTGTGGGCTCCGGATGGGAAGAAGCTGCTGCTGACGCTGCATCCCAAGAGCGAGCCGGATGCGGAAGAGGGTAAGCCTGCAAAGCCGCAGCCGATTGTGATTGACCGCTACCACTTTAAGGAAGATGTGGAAGGGTACATCCACAACGACCAGTGGGACGCGCTGTATCTCTGGGATTTGACGACGAAGAAGGCTGAGAAGCTGACCACGGACAAGAATGTGAATGAGGAAGGCGCGGTGTTTTCGCCGGATGGCGCGTGGATTACGTATGTGAGCAACCATGATGCCGACCCGGATCGCAGCAACAATACGGATGTGTTTGTGGTGGCGCCGAAGGCGGGTTCGGCGGCAAAGAAGCTGACCGATTGGAAGGGGCCTGATGGCGGACGGCTGGCTTGGAGCCCGGATTCGAAGCTGATTGCGTTTTCGGAAGGCGCGGAGCTGAAGCTGCTCGAGTACTCGCAGGCGAAGCCGGCGGTGGTGACGCTGGATGGAAAGGTGAGCTATCCGGCGACGAAGCTGGACCGTTCGGTGAGCGCACCGCGATTTGCGCCCGATGGGACGCTAAGTTACCTGGTGAGTGATGACCGCTATGAGTATCCGGCGCAGGTGGAGCTGGATGGTCTGGGCGCGAAGAAGCTGCTGAATCCGGAATTCGCCGCCAAAGGCGTGGTGATGGGGTGGGAGTCGGCTGCGGGGCACACGGTGGTGTCGTACTCCGATGATGCGACTCCGGCGGAGCTATATGCGTTTGAAAATGGCGCGCTGCGCAGGCTGACCCACAATAACGATGCGCTGATGGCGGAGCTGAATTTAGTTGCGACAGAAGATATCGAGTTTAAAGCGAGCGACGGAAACGACGCGCATGGACTGCTGACGAAGCCGGCTGATTGGAAGGCTGGTACGGCGGTCCCTATGATTTTGTTTATCCATGGCGGGCCGAATGGGCAGGATGCGCACGGCTTTGATTTTGAGCGGCAGTGGGCGGCGGCGAAGGGATATGCCGAGCTGAATGTGAATTACCGTGGATCGAGCGGGCGCGGGGCTGCTTACTCGGCGGCGATTGCGGCCGACTGGGGCAACAAGGAAGTGCTGGATATAAAGGCCGGCGTGGATAAGGCGATTGCGCTGGGAGTGGCGGACCCGAAGAAGATGTGCGTGACGGGGTGGAGCTATGGCGGCATTTTGACGGATTACATGATTGCCAGCGATACGCGATTCCAGTGTGCGATCAGCGGAGCGGGGACGGCGTTTGCGCTCTCATTCTATGGCGTGGATCAGTACATTCTGCAGTACGACAACGAGATTGGTAAGCCGTGGGAGAACCTGAAGGCTTACGAGAAGATCAGCTATCCGTTTCTGGAAGCGGGCAAGCGGATTCATACGCCGACGATGTTTATGGGCGGCACGAGCGACATGAATGTGCCGCTGCTGGGCGGTGAGCAGATGTACCAAACGCTGAAGTCATTGGGAGTGCCGGCGGAGCTGGTGGTGTATCCGGGACAGTTTCACGGATTTACGAAGCCGAGCTTTATCAAGGACCGGTACGAGCGGTGGCTGGGGTGGTGGGACAAGTATCTGCAGCCGGATAAGGTGAGCGCTGCCGACAGAAAGAAATAGCGGCGATGCGGCGGATTGCGGAGCGATCTCGGCGCGAGTACGGCAAGCTGGCATCAGTGGAACTGTTTGAGGAACTACATGCGGCGGGGAGTTTTGAAGCGCTGGTGATGCCCACACCGAAAATTACGGTGGATACGAGCATATACACTCCGGCAACTCAAGCGCAGGCGATTACGCATGCGCTTGAGTTGCCGTAACGCGCGGCTATTCGTCGAGCGGAATCAGACGACCGGATTCGGATTCTTCATATTCGTATCTGTGCGTCGGCATGAACTGAATCACGATCGCCGCAACGAATGCGATGGCGAGCACGATCACTCCGACCAGAATGAGCGGAAGGCCAACCCACACCGCTGTACCGACAGTGGTGATGTTGACGCTGAGCTTTGAACCATCCGTCGGCCAGCCGAAGTTAAAGCTGGTGTTGCCGTTACAGTAATTCAGCAGGGTCCACAGACCGCCGGTAAGCAGAGCCACGGCCGCGATGAACAAACGACCAGTTGTCTTCATAACCTTCTCCCATTGCATGAGATGCAGGGTTTTGCATACAGGGAGAGATTCTACATATTTTTAGCGACGTGATGGGCCTACAAATAACAAACCCGTGCAGATGGAGAGCTGTTATCCATCCGCACGGGTGAAGAATGAAGCGTACAGCGACTAAAGCACTAGCTTCTTCGGCTTGCCCTGCTGTGCGTTATATGTGGCCGGACGGCCGATGCTGACGTAAGTAAAGCCGTGATCGGACATCTCTTCCGGCTTGTAGAGGTTGCGGCCGTCAATGATGATGGGGAAGCGCAGTGCGCGGTTGAGGCGCGGCAGGTCGAGTTTGGAGTATTCCTTCCAATCCGTGAGGATGAGCAAGGCGTCAGCGTTCTGCGCGGTTTCATAGAGGTCGCTCGAATAAATGAGCTTGTCTGAAACCGGCAGGACGGCCTTGGCGCGATCAATGGCCGCAGGATCGTGGGCGACGACGGTTGCGCCGGCTTCGACGAGACGCTTGATGGTGTCGATGGCAGGAGACTCACGGATGTCGTCGGTATCGCCCTTGAAGGCCAGGCCGAGGGCTGCGATGCGCTTACCACGGAGAGTCCAGAGAGAGGAGCGGACCTTGTTGAAGAAGACGTCGCGCTGCGCGTCGTTGATGCGGCGCACCTCTTCAAGGAGCTGGAAGTTGAGGCCCTGCTGCTGCGCGACATAGTGGAAGGCAGCAACGTCCTTGGGGAAGCAGGAACCGCCATAGCCAAGGCCGGCGCGAAGGAACTTGGGGCCGATGCGGCTGTCAAGGCCGATGCCGGCGGCAATATCTTCAATATCGGCATCGACGGTCTCAGCGAGGTTGGCGACGGCGTTGATGAAGGAGATCTTGAGCGCGAGAAATGCGTTGGAAGCGTGCTTGATGATCTCCGCGCTTTGCGCCGAGGTAACGAGGATGCGGGCAGGATGCGCGGCCGAGCAGACGCCGGCAAGCGCGCCAGACCGATCGTAGTAGGTGCCGCTGGTGAGAGGAGCATAGATGCGCTGCAGAAGCTGCGCTGAGCGCTCCGTACCCGCACCGACAACGATGCGATCCGGATGCAGGAAGTCGATGATGGCGGTGCCTTCACGCAGGAACTCGGGGTTCGAGACGACATCGAAATGGGCGGCATCGACGCCGTGACGGTTGAGCACGCGGCGCACCCACTCATTGGTGTAGACCGGCACGGTGCTCTTTTCAACGATCACCTTGTAGTCGGTAATGGAGCGGGCAATTTCAGAGACTACCGCTTCGACATAGGAGAGATCGGCTGCGCCGGTATCTCCCTGCGGCGTGCCGACGGCGATAAAGATGGCTTCACACTTCTCAACCGCGCCGGAGAGGTCGGTTGTGAATTCGACACCGCGCCCCAGGTGCTTACCGAGCAGTTCAGGCAGGTGCTCTTCGTAAATGGGCACGCCGCCGGAGCGCAGGGTCTCAACCTTGGCCTTATCGTTGTCCACGCAGATGACCTGGTGCCCCATTTCGGCAAAGCAAACTGCGGCAACGAGTCCTACATACCCGGAGCCGATCACGCAAATCGACACTGGTGTCGACATATAGAGGGTTCTCCTATCTTTGCTCGCGGGAGCGCGGCGGGATGGTAATCAATCTAACGGTATGAAATGATGGGAGCGGAGCTTTTATACCGGCTTCTTGGATTATAGGGTATCTGTGAATTTTTCGCCGCGTCTAAGTCTCATTGCGCTGTAGCCAGCGTAACCGGGGCCGCAGATTACAGGCTTACGAGATACGTATATCTATGTCTTTGCGGCATAAGACAGCCGCGCTTTGAATGGTAGAGTGAGGAATATGAAAACGAGACCTGCCGTGGCCAAGAGGCTGCGTATGATCGTTACAATTGCAGCTATTTTTTTCGGAACCGCGGCGGGCCTGATGGCAGCGGGGCAGGCACCCAGAGCAGGTCTAGACGGCCAGGCTGTTCCCGCAGCCCAGTGCCAGGTCTCCGGAATGGGGTCTCCCTACATACCGGTGGACAGTTGGGTTTATCCGGCCATCTATCGGCTTTATTCCCTGGGATACGTGGACGCTGTATACCTGGGAATGCGGCCCTGGACGCGCACCAGCATTGCTCGCATGCTGGAGAGTGCGGCGGATCGCATTGACGACGCAGACGGCACGCCAGAGGGCGACCAGGCGCAGGAGATTTATGACGCGCTGCTGCATGAGATGCGGTATGACATTGCGGGCCCTTGCAGTGCGTTGAAGGGGCAGGCGCGGATCGAGTCAGTCTATACGACGCTGCGCGGCATAACGGGGACGCCACTGCGTGACAGCTACCACCTGGGATCGAGCATCATTAACGATTATGGCCGTCCGTATGAAGCGGGCTTCAATAGCTACATCGGAATGAGCGGATACGCGACTGCTGGACGTTTTTCACTGTATGTGCGCGGAGAGTTTGAGGAGGCGCCGTCAGCGCCTGGATATTCGACCTCTCTGGCGGAGATACTGGCGTCAATCGATGGAACATACGGCCAAAACACGGGCAATGTGTACTACAACCAGGCCACGATTCCAATGGGGGAGATTAATTACATATCCCGTGGGCGCATCCAGGAGGCTGTGATCTCCGCGAATGTGTGGAATCACGAGATCTCCTTCGGGAAGCACGACCAGTGGCTGGGTCCGGCGCAGGGCGGCTCCTTTGCCTACTCGAATAATGCGGAGAATATTTATGGGCTCCAGCTCAACCGCGTGGAGCCGCTGCATGTTCCACTGCTTTCGCGGCTGACAGGGCCATTCCGCTATGAGTTTCTGGTGGGCGCGCTGCGGGGGCACACATACATTCCGAACGTAGATTTCATGGGAAATCTGGGGGCCCAGGCAAACGTCACCGCGCCTGGTGATCCGTGGATGCATGTGGAGAAGGTCAGCATGCGGCCGACAGAAAACCTGGAATTCGGCTTTGCGCGAACAGTGATCTGGGGCGGCCAAGGCCATGTGCCAATCACAATTCACAGCTTTCTGAAGAGCTTCTTCAGCTTTCAAAATGTGCCAGCTGCGGAGAAGGATGGCCGCGACGATCCAGGCGCGCGCTTTGGCCAATTCGACTTTTCCTATCGCCTGCCCTGGATGCGGAACTGGCTGACGCTGTATGCGGACGGAGAAGTGCATGACGATGTGTCGCCGATTGATGCGCCACGGCGCGCGGCGTGGCGGTCGGGATTATATCTCTCGCATTTACCGGGTGCGCCGCGTCTGGATCTTCGCACTGAGGGCGTGTACACGGATCCGCCTGTAGGCAGCAGCCAGTTCGGCAGGTTTATGTACTATGAAACGGTCCAGCGGCAGGGCTATACCAACCAGGGACAGATTTTTGGCGACTGGATCGGTCGTGAGGGCAAGGGCGGACAGGCATGGCTAACCTACCATCTGAGCGGCAATGAGTGGCTGCAGTTGAATTACCGGCGGCAGAAGGTTTCCAAGGACTTTATTGCGATTCCGAACGGGACGCAGTATGGAACGACGCTGGATGATGTTGGATTCCAGGCGGTGAAGCGAGTCGGCAAGGATTTCGAGATCAATGGAAACTTTACGGCAGAACACTACCTTGCGCCGATTTATCTGCAGAATAAGCAGACTGTGACCAATACCAGTGTTCAGCTGACGTGGTATCCGAGCCGGCGGGTGAGTTTCTAGGACCAGTTTCACAAGCAGCCGCAAGATGTGGCGTAAATCTTGGGGCGGTATAATTCAGCGCATGGCGGAGACGATGCAGGAGCGAATTTCCGAGCCGGCTGCGGCTGACAAACTGCGTGTGCTGGAAGCTCAGCTCCGCGACCGGGGCTCCGTAATGGTGGCCTATTCCGGCGGCGTGGATTCGGCATTTCTCGCGGCGACGGCGCACAGGATTCTTGGCGAGCGCATGATTGCCGTGCTGGCCGATTCGCCGAGCCTGGCGCGGCGCGACCTGGAGCAGGCTGTTGCATTTGCTCAGACGATAGGGATGCCGCTGAAGATTATTCAGACGGAAGAACTTGAAAATGTTGAATATCAACGTAATGACGCGAACCGTTGCTTTCACTGCAAGACGGAGCTATTTGCAGGCATGGCGGCATTGGGGCGCGAGCTTGGCTTTACGCAAATAGCCTACGGCATGAATACGGATGATGCGAGGGACTTTCGGCCGGGGCAGCGCGCTGCGGAAGAGCATGCTGTGCTGGCTCCGCTGGCGGATGCTGGTTTGAGCAAGTTGGACGTGAGGACGTTTGCCAAGGCGGCTGGTTATACGCTTTGGGATCGGCCTGCGGCACCTTGTTTGTCTTCACGGGTGGAGTATGGGCGCCCTGTGACACGCGAGGTTCTGGAGCAGGTGGAGCGCGGCGAAGAGGCGATGCGTGAGCTTGGCTTCCGCGAGTTTCGCGTGCGTCACCATGGGCCGCTGGCACGGGTGGAGATTGCGCGGACAGAGATGCCGCGGGCGCTGGATATGGGCGTGCTGGACCGCATTACGGCGGAACTGAAGGCGATTGGCTTTCAGTATGTGACTCTCGATGCTGCCGGGTTTCGCTCGGGATCGATGAACGCGATTCTGCCGGCGGATGTGCTGCTGCGGCGCGGAGCCTGAAACGCCGACCAGGGCTTCTTCTGTAGAATTTCCTTCGATGCGAATTGGATATTTGGAATGCTTCTCCGGCATTAGCGGAGATATGTTTCTGGGCGCGCTGGTGGATGCGGGCGTGCCGTTGAGCCATCTGGCTGAGGTGACGGCTGCGCTGAACGTGGGCGCGCGGCTGGAAGCGCGCGCGGTGATGCGCGCGGGGATTACGGCGACGAAGGTAGATGTTCTTGTTCCTGCTCATTTGCATGAGCAGGAAACAGGGACTGAGGGACTGAGGGACCAAGGGACTGATTCCGGGCATGCGCATACGCATTCGCATGTGCACTTGCACAGTCATGAAGATTCGCACTTACACTCGCATGTGCATGATCATGACCATCCGCACGAGCACGATCATGAGCACGCTCACTCGCATGAAAATGATCATGCGCATACACATGAACATTCTCATTCACACGATCATGAGCATTCGCATAGCCACGAGCATGCTCACCCGCATGAGCATCGTTCGTTGTCTGCGATTGTCGGGATTATTCGGGGTGCTGCGCTGGATGAGGGTGTGAAGGCATGGGCGATACGCGGATTTGAGATGCTGGGCGAGGCAGAGGCGGCGATTCATTCGATGCCAGTGGAAGAAGTTCACTTTCATGAAGTGGGTGCGGTGGATACGATTGTCGATATTGTGTGCGCCGCTGCGGGCGCAAAGTGGCTTGGAGTGGATAAGTGGGTTGCTTCTGATTTGAACGTGGGCAGCGGTACGGTGAAGTGTGCGCATGGAATGCTGCCGGTGCCTGCTCCGGCCACGCTGAAGCTGCTGGGCGATGCGCCGGTGTATGCGGCGGGACCAGCGATGGAGCGGGTGACGCCAACGGGTGCGACGATTCTGAAGATGCTTGGCGTGGAGTATGCGACGCTGCCACGGATGCGGGTTTCGGCATCTGGTTATGGGGCTGGTGGGCGCGATACGGCTGGTGAGCCGAATGTTTTGCGCGTGCTTGTTGGCGAAGACGCGAACGCAAACGAGAACGAAGAAAAAATTGCGATTCTGGAGACTGTAATTGATGATTCGACGCCGCAGTTGGTGGCTTATGTGAGTGAGTTACTGCTGGCGGCGGGCGCTTGGGATGTGTATCGCGTGCCGGTGCAGATGAAGAAGGGGCGCACAGGTGTGCAGGTGACGGTGTTGTGCGCGCCGAAGAAGCTTGAGGAGCTGCGCGAGCTTCTCTTTCGAGAGACGACGACGATCGGGGCGCATTGGCGGATTGAATCGAAGATGGCGCTGAGGCGCGAGTTTTCTGAGGTTCAAACGCCATGGGGCGTGGTTCGCATCAAAGTAGCAAGGCTTGGTTCGGGTGAGATCGCGAATGCATCGGCTGAATATGAGGATTGCCGGAAGATTGCCGAAGAGCATGGAGTTCCGCTGAAACTGGTGATGCTGGAAGCGGTGCAACTCTATGCGGTGCAATGTGCCGTCGAACGGAAGGTGCTGTGATGGATGGCGCGCAGATGGAAGCACTGCTGACGGCGGTGCGCGAGGGAAAGACCGAGGTTGCAGAGGCTCTGGAACGGCTGAGGAATTTGCCATTTGAAGATATGGGCTTTGCGAAGCTCGATCATCATCGCGCTCTGCGGACGGGGATGCCGGAGGTGATTTTTGCTTCAGGCAAGACCGATGCGCAGGTGGCGAAGATTTTTGCGCGCATGGCGGCGGCGGGTGGGAATGTTTTGGCTACGCGGGCTTCGCGGACGTGCTTTGAGGCTGTGGCTGAGGCTGAGCCGAGAGCTGAGTATCACGAAACGGCGAAGTGCATTATGCTTTCGCAGGCTTCGGCGGTTGTCGGCAAGGGGACTGTGGCGGTGGTGTGCGCGGGGACTAGCGATTTGCCGGTGGCGGAAGAAGCTGCTGTTACTGCGCGACTGATGGGGAATACTGTCGAGCTGATCGTGGATGTTGGAGTGGCGGGGATTCATCGGCTGCTGGCGCAACGCGAATCGCTTCAGTCGGCGCGGGTGTTGATTGTTTGCGCGGGAATGGAAGGCGCGCTGCCGACAGTGGTTGGCGGGCTGGTGAATGCGCCGGTGATTGCGGTGCCTACGAGTGTGGGTTATGGAGCTTCGTTTGGCGGCGTGGCGGCGCTGCTGGGGATGTTGAATACCTGCTCGCCGAATGTTTGCGTGGTGAATATCGATAATGGGTTTGGCGCGGCTAGTATTGCTACGTTGATTAATCGGCTGTGAGGAGACGGCAGGGGATGCCGGTTCATTCTTCTGAGAATTACCAACCCATTTCCAATTCTTAAATGAATGTGCGAGAGAAGACTTAGTCAAATGAGAGAAGAAGACATGCAAGCTAAGGTGACGTCGTTTCAAGAGTCGCTTCATCCGCAAATTAAGAAGCTCAGTGGAAGAGATGGCGGAGTTTCGCTTTCTGGTGAAGGCGCGGAGATTCTTTTAACCCTCCTCGGATCTGCTACAGGTACACTCATCGAAAGCAAATTTCAGCTTGAAATGCAATCTCAAATTCTTAATGCGCAGACCCAACTTATCGCGGCTCAGACTAAAGCCATCAACAAGCTGATTGAGGAGCTTCAGAGTGTAACGGATTATGCCAATGGGCCATGCATACGTGTAATATCCACGCGCTAAATCTGGCAATGTGCTCGTCTAAGGCAAAGGTTTGCCAGAAGACTTAGACCCACTCGCCTTTGCGCATAAGCGGCTCGCGTACGCCTAATGCGGTGATGCCGTCGATGTCTAGATCACCTGAGCCGATCATCCAGTCCACGTGAATCAGGCTCTTGTTTGCGCCTTTGGCGGCGAGTTCCTCTTCGCTGAGCTTGTCGCCATCAAAGTGACGCCGCTCTGCGAGATGGGCGAGGAATGGGGCACGAGAGCTACTTCGCCTAGGCGGCGCGCGCCATCGTCTGTGCTGATGAGCTGGTTGAGGACTTCTTCGCCCTTGGTGGCGTGGGCTTCAACGATGCGGCCTGCTTCAAACTTTACTTGAATGCCTTCGATCATGGTGCCTTGATACGAAAGCGGCTTTGATGCTGTCACTGTGCCGTCGGCGCGGTCTTTGTGTGGCGTGGTGAAGACTTCTTCCGTGGGCATGTTGGGGATGCAGTAGAGGCCGTTGCCGGCGGTGGTGCCGCCGCCCATCCAGAGGTGATCGTCGGCCAGGCCGAGGCGGAAATCGGTGCCGGGGCCTGTGTACTGGAGTGCGGAGTAGCGCTTTGCGTTGAGGAATGCGGCGCGCTTGTGAAGGCCGGCGTCGTGGGCTTTCCAGTTGGTGACGGGATCAACGCTGCCGCCGATGCGCGTCGTCGAAAAGATGGCTTCCCAGAGTTTGGCTAGGGCATCTTCCGGCGTGTCCTTGGGGAACATGGCTGCGGCCCATGCGGGCGTGGCGGAGGCGACGATGGTCCAGTTGATTTCGTGGCGGGTGATGAGATCGAGCGCGGGACGGTAGGCGATGGAGACGGCGCGGTTGGCGCGACTTACCTTGGTGGGGTCTTCATTCGAGAGCAGGAGTGGGCTTGCGCCGGTGATGGCCAGGCGCGCGGCTCCGCTGCGGAAGGCTGCGCCGAAGCCGTCATAGAGCCATGTAGCTGCTTTGTCAAAGCCCGCGTCGTGAGCGTACTTGTAACGCAAGAGTGTGGTTTCGTCATCGGCATAGATGATGGTGACCAGTGAGGCTCCGGCCTTGTATGCGTGCTCGGCGATTTTACGGGCGAGCGGCACTGCGTCCAGCGGCGCGGTCATGACTAGCTCCTGGCCCGGTGCGAGGCCGAGGCCTACTTTGATGGCTACTTCGGCTAGCTGGTCGAGTTTTTCAGTGAAGGCGGGGGAGGCGAGAATGGCGGTAGCAGTGAGTGACATGACAAGAAGATTGTAGCCCTAACCGCTTCCATCCCACCTCCTAATAGGAGGACGTGGGGCACCCAGTCCTAGCCTTAACGGTCCCAGATCTCTTTGAATGATGCCGGGATTACATAGATAGTTAGAACTCTCGGTTCGGGACTCTGTGTTCGTGAATTGCAATCATTGTGAGCTACTATTCCTGTCGAAAGAATCGTGTCAAGATTGTAGGCATCGGTGTTATTGAGAGTATTTCCGCCGTAATCAAATCCTAGAAACTTTCTATAGTCATTTTCAGAGTAGCGACAGTCGCGATGCAGAAAGTCCATCCATACTCTTACTTCGCGAGGACTTACTCCCGTCACATCTATACGTGCGTCTCCCCAGAATTGAGTCCGCCGATAACTTTGCTCAAATTTTTGTGGATCGGTTTTTCCGAGAAATACATACGGTGATGCAATCCACATGGGCAGACCCGTCTTTGCATTGCGGATTTTGATAATGATCTGCTGACGTTGACTCGCGCTAGTTGCAGCCGATTGCTGTGCTAAAGAAACTGCACCATGCCGAGGCCATGCAAGACATAATATGGCCCAAATCGTTACGACGTTGCGAATTTTTCGGCTATCACGTTGCATCGTAAATCAACATTCAACATATTTACGGGCGGTCGTAGAAACGGAAGAACAAGGATGGCTTCGCGACCGGTTCGGTTTTGGCTACCAGCTCGGATTGCTGCTTGTCGGTGAGTGGAGTGAAGTCGCGGGCTAGCTGGACGTTCTGTTCTAGTTGCGCGATGTTGTCGCAGCCGATGATTACCGTGCTCACCGGGCGTGAGAGGGTGTAGTACATGGCTTCGCGCATGGTGATGGTGCCGGGTGTGGGCGCGGGGACCATGCCTTCCCACATGTGCTTCTGCACGTCGAGCGGCTGGGGCTGCCAGCTTGAGAGAATGCGGCCGCGGCCGGGGATCTTCATGCCGATGATGCCCATCTGGTGCTCGACTGCGAGTGGGAGCAGGTCTTTGTCAAAGCTGAAGTGATGCGGGTCGGCGGCGTTGACGGCCATGAGGACTGTGTCGAAGTCGTGGCGCTTGATGCACTCCATGAGCGACTCAGGACGGTAGTGACCGGTGAAGCCGAGATAGCGGACGACCTTCTGCTGCTGCATCTCGATGAGGGCTTCCATGGCGCCGCCCTTGGCGAATATCTGATCGACGTCATACATGGTGCCGACGTCATGAAGCTGCCAGAGATCGACGTGGTCGGTCTGCAGAAGCTTGAGCGACTTATCGATCATCTGCATGGAGCCGTCGCGGGTGCGCTCCTTAGTCTTGGTGGCGATGAAGGCTTCGCTACGGCGCCTGGCCATGACTTTGCCGACGTATTGCTCGCTCCAGCGGTCGGGGCCGCCGTAGATGGAGGAGGTGTCGATGTAGTTGACGCCGAGATCAAGAGCGCGTTCAACGATGGGCACGGCGACGTCGAAGTTATTGGGCTTTTCAAGAGCGGCCTGGCCGCCGAGCGAGAAGATGCCTACCTTGTAGCCCGTCTTACCGAGGTTGCGCGTGGGCATGGCCTTGAGCGTGACGGGGTTGGACGGCATGGCGGGCAGGGTGTGCGGGCCGTCAGCCAGGGCGAGGCTGGGCGTGAGCAGTGCGGCGGTGATTGCGCCACCGGTTTTCAGGAATTCGCGACGACCGGTTTTGAGGCCATTGGGCTGCTCGCTCATGATTTGCTCCTTCAGCACAGCGCTGTTTTTCTGGTGGGTCCATGATAGCTCCGCCAGCGCGATGAGGAAAGCGGAGGCATGAGCGCCGTGTGGAATTTTCTGGCGAGAGTGAAAATTTGTGCGGTATAGTCCTGATCATGAGACCAAATAGCTACTTCCCTTCTCTTTTTCTTGGCGCTGCTCTGGCTTGCGGAATGGTTGCGGCTCAACCTTTTGCCCAGGCACAGAACCCAGCCGGACAGGATGTAAAGGACGCGGGCAAAGACACAGCTAACGCGGCGAAAAGTGCCGCTCACGCAACGGCAAATGGCACGAAAAAGGCCTACAGCGCGACTAAAAACGGTACGGTGAAAGCGGCTGACGCGACGAAGAATGGAACTGTGAAAGCAACTGACGCCACGAAGAAGGGTACGGTGAAAGCGGCTGACGCGACAAAAAAGGGCACGGTGAAGGCCTACGACAAGACCAAAAGCACAACCAAGGGCGCGGTGGACGGAGCCAAGAACGGTGCGAAGGACAGTCCGAAGCAGTAGTGAAGCTTGAGTGGCCGAGTCCGCGAGGATGAGGGCCGCATCTGCCTGCTAGTATGGGGTTCATAGCATTCCTGCTGAGGAATTCCATCCTTCATGCTTTCCGTGTCTATCTCCGCGTCCGCGACGAAAGAATTTCTTCTTCGCAGAAACCCGAAGCGGACGTGGGCGGGCATTCTTCCAGTTACGGCTGCCATTTTGATCGTCTTAGCGATGCCGGCGGGAGCGCAGGCTGGTCCGCAATTTGAGGATCTTGCGGCGCGAGCCGCACATGCACGGGATGCTGGCAACCCAATGCAGGCGGTGGAGCTGTACCGACAGGCGACGGCGGCGAAGCCCGACTGGCAGGAGGGCTGGTGGTACCAGGGCCTGCTGCAATATAGCGTGAACCAGTATCCGCCGGCGATTGATGCCTTTACGCGCTTGCTGAAGCTTGAACCACACGCCGCTCCGGCGATGGCGCTGCGCGGGCTATGCGAGTTTGAGACGGCAGCCTATGAAGACGCACTGCGGGACCTGGATACGGCTGTGGCGCATGGAGCGGCTAGTGATCCCCGCAATGCGCTGATACTGCGCGTTCATCTTGCGCAACTGCTGACGCGTGCGTCGCGCTTTCAGGATGCGCTGGCGCAGTACAGTTTCCTTGCCTTGGGAAAGGTCGAAGATCCGGATCTGGATGCGGGGATTGGGATGGCGGGAACGCGCATGGCGGGGTTGGTGAGCGATGCTACGGCGGCAGACCGTGTGCTGTATGAGGCTGCCGGGCGCGCCGGCTGGCAGTTATTGGCTAACAATACCATGCAGGCGGATGCGCAGTTTCAACAGTTGTTTACGCAGTATCCCACAACGCGGAATCTGCACTTTATGTATGGGTACATGCTGTTTCCGCACGATCCAGCGATGGCGCTTGACCAGTTTCAGCAGGAGCTGGCGGTGGCTCCCGATAACACCGCGGCGCGCGGGATGCTGGCTTTTACGCTGATGATTGACGGGCGTTATGTGGAGGCGCGAGCGGCGGCGGAGCAGGCACTGGCCGAAGAGCCGGAGATGGCTATGGCGCAGATTGCGCTGGGGCGCGCGCTGGGCGAAACCGGCGAGTATGCACGCGGCGAGGAGATGCTGAAGAAGGTGCGGACCAAGGATCCGCAGAACCCGGAAGTGCGCATGGGGCTGATTTCGATCTACTCGCATACGGGCAGGACTGAGGAGGCGCGGCGTGAGCGGCTGTCTATGGCGAAGTAACGCAGCGCGGATGGCAGCGGTTGCGGCTGTACTGCTGGCACCGCTGGCAGTGCGGCTGCTTGCGCCGATTTCAGCAGAGGGAGCGGCGCAGAAGCAGAAGGTGTCTAGCGTTCCTGTGACTTGCGCAACGTGCCATGCGGCGGTGGTAAATGACTTTGCCCATGCGCCGATGCGGCATGCGATGGAGCCGGAGGGAGCAGACCCGGTGCTGGACGCAAATCCGGATCTGCGGACTGAGCAGAGTGGATATACCTACAGGATTGAGACGAAGAATGGAAAGAGCACGTACACGGTTTCCAATGGCAAGGAGACGCTGACGCTACCCTTGCGATGGCACTTTGGCATGCGTGCGCAGACGTGGGTGCTGGAGAAGGATGGCAAGTTTTATGAAGGCCTGGTGAGCTACTTTCCAGGAATTCACGGGCTGGCGACGACGCCGGGGGACAACAAAATTGAGCCCCATTCAATAACCGAGGCGATGGGCCGCGAGCTGCCGGTGTGGGAGACGCGGGAGTGCTTTGAATGCCATGCCACCGGGATGAAGGCCCGCGAAGTCTTTACGCCGGAGAAGCTGAAGCCGGGACTGGATTGCGAGCATTGCCATGAGGGCACGGAGCAGCATATAGCGGACGCGCAGGCGGGGAACTTCAAGACGCTGCCGGTGAGCCTGAAGAAGATGGATGCGGAGAGCGTGTCCGGCTTTTGCGGGCAGTGCCATCGGTCCTTTGATACGGTGATTCGGAATGGGTGGCATGGGCCGCCGTTTGTGCGCTTTGCACCGTACAGGCTGTCGCTGAGCCGGTGCTTTTCCGGCAATGATGCGCGGATCAGCTGCCTGGCGTGCCACGATCCGCATCAGCCGGTGAGCCATGAGACAGCGTCTTACGACAAGAGATGCCTGGCGTGCCACTCGGGAAATGCGACCGTAGCGGCTGTGGGAACTGCGGAGGCTGCGCCGAAGACCTGTCCTGTGGCAAAGGCGAACTGT
The DNA here is from genome assembly GCF_049510455.1 of Occallatibacter sp. Classification (GTDB taxonomy): domain Bacteria; phylum Acidobacteriota; class Terriglobia; order Terriglobales; family Acidobacteriaceae; genus Telmatobacter. The sequence continues at coordinate 20,426 of NZ_JBEKYX010000004.1, forward strand.
GTGAGCTGCCACATGCAGAAGGTAGACCTGCCAAGTGGAAACTTGCAGTTTACCGATCACTTCATCCGGATTGTGAAGCCGGGAGAGGCTTATCCATACTAGATTTTGGGGGGCACACTGTGCGAGGCCCCTTTTTAAGTTAATGATGCACTACTACCGTCCAGAAGCCTCCAATCCCATCCATCAAAATCCCGCCACAACTTTGTCCATCGAGGCCTACACTCTCCTTGTGTGGACAATGAATTATGCAGCGGTGGATAAATGGGGGCGGCAATGACTGCTAACTTCATCCCATATCGCAGCCATTCAGCCATCCGTCTTGAAATACTCCTTTACCGTCGTGTTGACCTCGAAAAGCACCTGAAGCTGTTCACAGATAAAGCTGAGAGCACCTGCCGAATCTCAGCAGCTAGTCCGCAATTCCTGGGTTAGGAGGGTCAATTCCCAGTGCCGTTGCCAGCGCAATAAGGTGATCCTGCTCCTGCATCAGAATTCCGCGCAGGCCCTCCGCGATTGCGAATTCATTCAACTCATCGGCCTGCTTTATGCGACGGCGGTATTGGCGAATCGTTTCTTCTTCATTGTTCAGATCGAAGCGCAGCATCTCCTCTGCCTTTTCCGAGGTTTTGACGGGCTTAGAAGTAACCGAAGGCATGCCTCCCAGATAATCAATGTGATTCGAGAGTTGCAGCGCGTGATCGAGCTCTTCCCTGGCATGAACTGCGAGCTCGTCGGCGATATTCATGTAGGCTGCCCCCTTAAGGACTTGAGAATAATTCACATACGAAATGATCGCCTGATACTCACGCGACAGATCTTCGTTTAGTGCATCGATAAGTCTTTTACGAGTCATCTTGCCTTGTGCCTTAACGTCCATTTGCTTCATTCCTCCACCTCGGATTTTCAATTTCGCGATCTTCCCGGTGATGTAACAGATCCAGGCATCTTTGATGCTCAGTGACTGATCGTGGGCTGTATTCAAAATCGAACAAATCTAAGCACGGACCTTCTGAGGAGCAAATCTTGAGGTCCATACCAATCCATTCAATTTCGGCATCGCCATATCCGAAATCAGAAAATGAGGGCACTCAGCTTCTGCAGATCGCAACGCCTCAAGGAGATCAGTAAAAGCGGTCGCCACGAACCCGGATGAATTCAAGATCATTGCAGGTACGGCGCCTGCACGGCGATGCCTGAGTGAGAGTTGTCACTCGCCTGCAGCCGATGCGGTCGTTCCTAATAGTATGATCGGCGCCGTCGGCGTGTCCGATCCTTCCGCCTTCTCAATCGTCACCCCGAAGGCCTTTGCAGGAACGCCCCTGTGGAGTGGCGGCAACACAACGCTCGCATTGCCGGTTGCATCAGACCGGAACAATCCAGCGGGGATGGGTTTGCCCTTTGCAGGGATTACCCACAGCTCATAGGTCTTATCTGAAGCCAGCAGTTTCAGGTTGTTTGCCTGGAAAATCAGACTGCCGCTGTCTGCCAGATAGATGGCGCGACCGGTCGGCTCGGCAGGCGTTTTACTGGCTGTCAACAAAACGCGCTGTGCGGAATGAGAAGTCAGAAGATCGAGCACTTGCTGCGCGCGAGCAGACTGACCCTTGAGATCCGTTACTTTGCCAGAGGCATCGGCGAGCTCCTGATGGAGTGCGGTGTTCTTTACGAAAAGCGAAATGGCCAGAATGGCGAGCGCCGCTGCTGTAGCCCATGGAATCCAGGCTTTGTAAGGAAACGGCAGAACCTGTTTGCGCTTTTCCTGCTTTGCAGATTGCTCTGAGAGCGACGCATCCGCGGCTACTCGATCAAGGAAGCGCTGCCGGGAGCCCGCAGGCACTGAATGCTGCCGTACGCCAAGCCCAATCATCGCCACATTACCGGAGAGCTCTGCCAACTCATCGCGGCACAGGGCACACTGCGCCAGGTGCGCGCACACCACTGCCGACTCTGCTTCAGACAGAGCCTGCAAGGCGTGTAGCGCCAAGTCCTCCTGCGAGATGTGTTGGTTACCTGTCACGCCGCAAGTGCCTTTCGTATTCCCATCAACGCCAGCCTGATTCTGGTCTTTACTGTACCGAGCGGGTCCCCGGTTCTTTCTGCAATTTCCGAATGGCTCAATCCTTCAAAATAGGCTAAATCGATCGACTTCTGCTGCTCCAGAGGCAGGTCTTTCAAGACAACGCGAACTTTCTCCATCAACACATTCCGCTCTGTGTCCGATGCCAGGGTACATGGCAGCACAACTTCGTCTGGCGAATCGGTCGGCTTTCTTCGCCGTATCGTATCGATTGCGCGATTCCTGGCCAGCACCATCAGCCAGCCACAAAGCGAGCCGCGCCCTTGAACGAATGCATCGGGCTTACTCCAGAGCTGGAAGAAGATTTCCTGCATCACATCTTCCGCCTGTCCCGGGTCCTTGAGCACTCGCAACGCCACCGAGTACACCATGCCTCCATAGCGATCAAACACCGCGGCCATGGCCTGCTGATTGCCGTCGCGCACGCGCTCCAGCAACAGATCATCGCTTGGGTCATAGTCGCTATGATGGGTACGTTCGAGTGCCATTATCGGATTTGCATATCAGGCTACAACTCTGTTTATACGCTTCCAGGAAGCGCATAAAGGGCCGTCATTTTGTCAGGGCGGCCCTTTAACTTGTCTCCCGCTTGCTTCTATCTGAAGCCGTTTGGACCTGCATTCATCCCTGCGGGGAAGAATACTCCCATTGCCGGGCTGACCGCGGCTTTCCCGCTGACAGCGCCACCACCGGTGACAATATTCAGGATTTGAGTGGTGTTGCGCGCGAAGGCTATGACATTGGTCGCATCGGCATCGGTGATGCGCGTTGCTGTTGCACTACCTGCGCCTCCGAGCATAACCGAGAACGTTGCTAAACCGAAGTCATCAGGATTTGAGTCGTACGCGCTGGGCTGGGCGCCGAGCAGGCCGGCCTGTGAGAGCGTTGCACGAAGCGCGGAAATCAGATTTGTGTAGCCGCCAATGGTCGCGCCGGTTGGATCAAGATAGTTGATGGTGGTGCGGACGAGACCGGCGTGATAGGCCTCAACCGCGAGGATACCGGCGGCTGTTACCAGATTTGCGGGCGTGGTGAGCAATGATGCCGCTCCGTGATAGGCCGTGACGCCTACATCCTCGAAGACATAAGCGCCCACAAGAAAGGCAGCGTCGCTGGCATAGGGGCTGAAGCCCGAACCACCAGGAATTTTTGCCGCCGTGGCGAGCGCCGGGAAGGATGTTCCCAGGTTGATGGCAGGCTGTGCTACGGCAGAAGTCCCGAGCGCGGTCAACAACAATTGAACATGCTTGCCCTCTTCGACAGCCGTCTCCGTCGCATAGGAAGCGACCTGGATTGTGCTGAAAGGAACCTGACTGCCTCCCGAAACGGTCCCGGCTGTGCCGACTGTTCCTGAGAGCGTGATCTGCGGCGCACCTGCAGCCGTTGATGCTGCATTCGGCTTGTCGATGGTAGTGCCGAAGGTCGCCAGGTAATAGAAGTTGGCCTCAAGATACTCGAGATTGAGGGCGAAGTTGAGAATATCTGAGTCCGAGTAGGACGCGGTTGCGGCCTCTGCCAAGGGGGCGCTTGCGCCGAGGGCCAGAGCAGCCAGTGAAGACACGCCGAGAGTCATCATCTTGCGGCGATTTGTGGCAATGATGTCATCCAGAACTTGAGTTTCTTGATTTGCCATGATGTTTTCCTTTGCAGGCCGCTTAGGCTGTGGTTGTGGCGAAGATGCTGTTCATTCCGTTGGGAAAGAAACCGCCGCTCTTGGCGCCAACAGTTGGCGAACCGTAGACGATATGAAGCACCTGGTTCACGGTGCGCGCAAAACCAACGGCGTCGGCCGCGCTGGCTGCCACGATTGAACTTGCGGTGGTCAGGTTTGCAGGCAGCGTGAGAAGCGTTTCTACCGAGCCCGATGTAGAAGGGGCTGCGCTGGCGCCGACCGTAAGCGTAGCGCGCAGATCTTCCACCAGGTTGGCAGCGGCCAGGTATGGATATGCTGACGCGGAACCCGCGGCAATGGCTCGTCCGGTCAGGGATGTTCGGACGTAACCAGCGTGGTAAGCCTCGACGGCCATGATGCCGGCGGCTGCCGTGAGATAGCCGGAAGCAACGCCTGCTGCACTGATCAGCGGAGCTGCGCCTGCGTAGGCGGTTACACCCACATCCTCAAAAATGAAGGCGCCGACGAGAAAGTAGTCAAAGCTGGAAAAAGGATTGAAGGAGCCATCGCCGGTGGCGGCTGTGGTGATATTGGCAGCAACGGCTAGTGGACCAAAGAAAGAGAGATCGATATCGGGCATGGGAACAGCCGCGGAGCCGAGTGCGCTGCGAAGAAACCGAACATGCGCCTGCTCTTCGAAGGCGATCTCATTCAGGATCTGCTGCTGTGCCGATGTAAGCCCTGATACGAGGGCGGCATCGCCCACTGTTACCGTGCCCGTGGTTTGGTAGGGCGAGGCGGAGCCGGCTGTGGTATCGGAGGTTTCGAGCCCTGAGCCTGTGGCCGCGTAGAGGTAGAACTGCGCCTCAAGATACTCCAGGTTTAGAGCAAAATTAAGGATGTCTTCATCGGTTGGCCCTGACGGGCTTGTTGGTCCTGTTGGTGATGTCATGGGTGAGCCATTGTCACCACATCCGAAAAGGTTCAGTGCCCCGACCGCTCCCGCGCTGGCTCCAACCCCGGCCAGAAATCTGCGACGAGAGACGTCACTGTTAATGAATGAACTTAAATTGGCCACGATGTTTCTCTCCTTGTACTTGCTACCTGGGTCTTCACACGCTGCCTTGAGTACGCCCCAATGATTGTTTTGGATTTGCTGTGTTGAAAAATAAATTCCCTGGGCCTGCGTGAATCCGTTTCGTTCTGTCCGGCGTTCAGTGAGTACAGCAGGAGAAACCCAAAGGGTAAGAGAGAGGACATGATTATGAAGAAGTATTGCGGAATTATTCTGATGAGCGCGCTTGCGCTTTCAGGGCTGGCGGCTCACGCACAGAAGGACCCCGACGTAGGCGGTGCGGCGATGTATCCGACTAAGAACATCGTTGAAAATGCGGTCAACTCAAAGGACCACACCACGCTGGTTGCGGCAGTGAAAGCGGCAGGACTGGTAGACACTTTGGAGGGCGCAGGACCGTTCACAGTGTTCGCACCCACCAACGAGGCATTTGCGAAACTGCCCGCCGGGACGGTGGATACGCTGCTGAAGCCCGAGAACAAGGATCAGCTCGTCAAGATACTGACCTACCATGTTGTAGCCGGCCACATGACAACGATGGACCTGAAGCGGAAGATCAAGATGGACGGAGATAAAACGGTGTTAAAGACCGTGGAGGGCGGAACGCTGACTGCAACCATGGAGGGCGGCAAAATCGTTCTTACCGATGAAAAAGGCGGTACGGCAACCATCACCATTGCGAATGTGATCCAGTCAAATGGCGTTATCCAGGTTGTGGACAACGTTCTTATGCCTAACTAATTGAGCGAGGCAGATATCCGAGGGTGGAGAACAGCACGTGGGTGCTCGCCGCGTATGTGGGCTTAGCCGGCATGATACAGCTGGCTAAGCCATCCATCCGCACGAAGTCGACATCAAACGCCAACAGGATTGAAGAACGCAATCCAGTACGCCTGACTTGCCCTGATTCTGATCACGAGGGTCGTTGAGTTGATTTAGCTACAATTGGAAATCGAGGCGCTTGATGACAATCTCCCGCTCCGATGCGTTGGTGGTTTTTGGCGTAACTGGCGATTTAGCCCACAAGATGATCTTCCCCGCGCTTTATGCAATGGTGAAGCGAGGCACGCTCAAGGTTCCGATCATCGGAGTGGCGTTTCCGAATTGGAGCCTGGAGCGGCTGCACAGGCGCGCGACTGACAGCATCAAGCGAGCTGGCGGAATTGATGATGAGCGCGCATTGCATCGTCTCCTGTCTCTGCTCAAATACGTGAGCGGGGATTATAACGACAGCGATACATTCGCGGGGATCAAGAAGGCATTAGGGGATGCGCGGTGTCCGGCGTATTATCTGGCTATTCCGCCTTCACTCTTTGAGACGGTCATCAAGAACCTGGGCGCTGCGAAGTTATCTGAGAATGCCCGCGTTATTGTTGAGAAGCCGTTTGGTCGCGACCTTGCCTCGGCGCGTGCGCTGAACCGCGCTGCTCGCGCTGTGTTCCCGGAAGACTCGATCTTCCGCATCGATCACTTCCTCGCAAAGGAAGCGATCATGAATATCCTTTACTTCCGGTTTGCCAATTCATTCCTTGAGCCGATCTGGAACCGCAACTATGTGGCCAGCGTCCAAATCACGTTGTCTGAGAACTTCGGCGTGGAAAAGCGCGGCGCATTTTATGAAACTGCCGGCTGCCTGCGCGACGTAATTCAGAACCACCTCTTCCAGGTGGCTGCGCTGCTTGCCATGGAGCCGCCCGCAGGTCGAGAGTTTGGAGACGTACATGATGAGCAGGCCAAGGTCTTCAAAGCCATGCGTCCTCTGAAAGCCGCCGATATGGTGCGCGGCCAATACGCCGGTTACCGCAATGAACCCGATGTAGCGAAGCGTTCCGATGTTGAGACATTCTGCGCCTTGCGGTTATTTATCGACTCATGGCGCTGGGACGGGGTGCCATGGTATTTGCGCTCCGGCAAGTACCTTGCGGAAACCGCGACAGAGATTGTGGTGGAATTGAAGCCGCCGCCGCAGAGACTTTTTGCCGATGCAACGGCGGTTTCTGGCCGGAGCAACTATCTGCGCTTCCGGCTTTCTCCCAACTCTGCCGTTGCACTGGCCGCGCGCGTCAAGCTAGCGGGGCAGGATTTTATCGGAGAGCAGAAGGAGCTTTATCTGCTGGAAGAGCAGCCCGGAGAGGAATCACCCTATGAGCGGCTTTTAGGGGATGCCATGGCCGGCGATGGTGCACTCTTTACCCGGGAAGACTCAGTTGAGGCTGCGTGGGCCGTGGTCAATCCGGTCCTCAAAAAGCATCCCCGAGTTCGCCCCTATAAACGCGGCGGATGGGGACCGAAGGAGGCTGACGCCATCATCGCTTCCGATGGAGGCTGGCACAATCCCAGCCGCACGAATCCAGCCGGATGATGCTCGTCCCCTCATCTGTATTTCTGCCGCATGCATCGCAGGCGGCCGCATCAATACGCCACTCAACCCTGCAGATAGTACAGTTTGTTGCTCAAAGAGGGCATCGCTCGCTGTTGCCAAACTGGCTCACGCACCTGGGAGGTCTGGGGCTCTTTGTTGTTGCAATCATCGATTCCTCCATCATCCCTCTTCCTGTGCCCGGCAGTACTGACCTGTTGTTACTCTGGCTGATAGCGCGCAGCGGCAATCCCTGGCTGCTTGTAACCATTGGCGTCGCTGGTAGCCTCGCGGGTGGGTACACTACCTGGCACATCGGCCGCAGAGGCGGGGAAGCAGCTCTACGTCGCTATGTGCCGGCCCGCCTTCTTGGGCGAATTGTTGGTTGGGTCAAGCATCATCCCGTCCTTGCCGTGTTTCTTCCAGCTGTGCTGCCTCCACCCATTCCGCTGTCTCCATTTGTGCTCGCATCCGGAGCGCTCAGCGTTTCGCGCGGCCGATTTCTCGCAGTATTCGGCGCAGCACGAACTCTTCGCTACTCCCTGATTGCCTGGTTGGGAGTGGCCTATGGGCGCCATGTGGTCCGGCTATGGACAGGAACGCTGCAGAAATGGTCGACGTCATTGCTTTGCGTTTTTGTGGCACTGCTACTTAGCGGCCTCTGCATGGGGATATGGAAGGCTCGCAGCCTGCGGAAGTCTGATGCTGCGGAGAAACCTGCCTTGCAGGCCAAAGCAGCTCACACAGACTGAGCTATAGCATTCCCTTTGTCCGAATAGGTAGGTCAATTCACGGAATTTCGGAGTGAGAAACCGTATTCGATTTCTTGAGTCCTGCCGCTATGGCTTTGGTCAGCGATCCACTGGAATCGTCGTCGTTGAGTGCCCATACATAAGCGCCACCGAGTTTGTTTTTCCGAATATAGGCCGTCTTGACTGCTACTGAAACGGGAGTGTCGTAGGTATAGAAGATTCCGCCCGACGGATTGTAGAGCGTGGCTGCAACTCTGGCTTTGTCGTACCAGGCAGTAAAGCCGTTCGTCCCGGCAAATTTCTCGATCGTCGCATAGGTCAGGAATCCCGGGGTCAGGATCGGGTCGCAGCCGGGAGATGGAGAAGCCTTATTTGGGTTTAGACAAATGCCCGACCCATCGACCAGAGGCACAGGAGCCGGGCCAGTGGCGTCTTGATATAAGCCATGGTCTACGTTGGCAACGCCTTTCCAGCCGACGGCATACAACGGCATGCCCATGGTGTATTTGGCTGCGGGTACACCCGCCTTCAAATACGCTTTTACAGTCTCGTCGATGACGGGCGGGCCATCGAGTGAAGGCTTTGTTTCTGAAGCGTAAAGCGAGGAAGCAAGATTCGTTTGCTTATCGTCAGGCGTGGCCAAATCGTAGCCATCGATGGTGAGGAAATCCACTTGCTCGGCGGCGGCTTTCAAATCGATGTTGGCGTATTTTTTCGGGTCCGACGGGGAGTCAAAGGTAAGTACGTACCGTTTTCCTGTGCTCTTCGACAAAGCGCCGAGCTGGTTGCGGAACTCTTTCAACAGGGCGGTGAAATTTTGTTTGTCTGCCGCGGATGGAAACTCCCAGTCGATATTGAAGCCATCGAAGAGGCCCGGAGCGTGAACGTCCGCAGCGATATTGCCTTTGACAAAGAGATCGATGCAGGATGAGGCCAAAGCCGCACGCCCGGCGGGCGTTGCAGCTGCAGCCACCCAACCCGCAGCGTTGCCAGCCTGCCCTCCGAGTGAGACGAGAACCTTCAGCCGCGGATGCAGTTCTTTGAGTTGAAGAATGGCTCCGAAGTTTCCATACGGACGAGCAGCGTAGGGTTTGCCACTTACGCTCGGTAGGGACGCATCCAGATAAGCAGCGGCGGGATCTTCGATCGCGCAGGAAGGCGTCGAAGTCGGAGTGACATCGCCAAAGGCGTAGATGAGATGCGTCAGCTCATTGGCAACGCCATTCATTTGCAAATCCGCTATTGTGAATCCGCCATAGTGAATTCCCCACTCTTCAAAGTAGCCTCCAATGACCTTATCTGTGCGGGGCGCCTGCGCCGGAGAAGGGGATACGCATGTCACAAAAGCTAGCCAATACAAAACTGCCCGGAAGGGGCGAAAATCTTTTGTCATCGCAAACATCTCCTGAATTTCGCAATGTTCGCGCTCACGAAATATAGAACCATTACACAAGATTTGAAGCCGGGATTTTCCATTTGTTTTGTCAATATTACAGTCAGAATGCTCTCTCAGAGTGAGGCCGCCTATGAGGAGTTGAAGGCGGTCTGCGGCTGATTTCAGGTCAGGCTACAGGCTGCGGCAAGCAGGAATACGAGCGGAGCATTCCAGTTGATAGCAATTTCGTTCATGGAATATGCACGTTGATCATCGATCCACATGCGCATAGGCGGCTGTTTCGGCACCGTGCGTGCGACCGTATCCGCAGGATGCGCATTGGGACCACCAGATAGCAGACCGGGCCAGGGAGCATCGATGCCATCCGCAGCGCTTGGGCGGTGATGCGGATGCTGGAAGGGATTCGTTCCCACGCCAGTGACCCACGAGACGCCGAAGCAATTTCGGCCAAGCAGGTAATGCAGATTTCCGAGTGAGGCTTCGCGGAAGCGCGGAGTGGATTGGATATGGTCGGCGATGAGCAGGAGTAACGACTGATTTGCCGCCGTACCGTTTGAGCCCCAGTTATACTGCTCGGGCGCCATGGTGGTGCCGTAGCCGCCGGCATCTCCGCGATCAGCGAGAGCTTGTGCCGCCTGCAACGTTTGCTCGATGATTTGCGCGCGGAGAGGTGCAGCCTGCGATGGATTTGTGGATTTGCGGTCGGAGAGAAGCCATGTCCAGTAGGCCATTGGAGCAACCCAGTTGAAACCCGGCACCCAACGTGAGCCGCGTGCAATTACCGCGGGCTGAAGCGTGGCTGCTGCGAGGAATGCCTGTTCGTATTGGGCTTCGCCGGTGGTGCGCCAGAGCTCCGCGGAGGCCCACAGAAGCTCATCGCTGCAGTTATTGTCGCCATAACCGCCGGTGTTAATGCCCTTGGGATTGTCAAAGAGGACATTCGGATTGGCTTGCGCCCATTTCCATGCTTTCTTTGCGGCCTCAAGACACTGCTGTGCGAAGGCTGGGTCATACGGCGCGTAGCAGCGGGCTGCAATGGCGGCGACAGAGGCCAGGTCGGCTGTGGCGCATGTGCTCTTGTAGGGTTCGGAGCCGGTGCCGATGACATAGCTGGTCAGCGCGTCCTGTTCCGGCATGATGAAGGCGCAAAACTGCTCGCTGGTTTGTTTGTGCCAGACGCCGCCGTCGGAATCCTGCAGCGAGAGCATCCAGGCAAGATTCCAGCGGACTTCTGCCAGGTAGTCCGGAATCTTGCCTCCGGATTCAGGAATATCGAGGTGCAGCTTTATGAGCTGGTGCGGATACAGCTCCCAGGCCCAGAAAAGCGTTCCGGTCGAAATTCCGCTGTTGACAATATAACGGCCATAATCACCTGCGTCATGCCAGCCTCCGGTATTGGCAAATGGACCCGTCTTACCGCTTGTGGCATGGTAGGCTCCGTTGGCGTGGCAAGCGGCGTGGTGATACGGGCCTATCGTGACCTTTGTGCCGCAGCGCTGCCCATGAAAACCGAGCATGGCTGTACGCAGAGCCTCTGTGCAGGAAGAAGCGTCGATTGGAAAAGGGTCGCTCTTGAGTTGGCCCGAGAGGAGACGGTATTTGCCCGGACGAGTGAGGCTGGAGAAATCGGCCAGAACAACGCTGTCGCCGGAGAGAATATCGGTCAGAGGTGCGGAGACAGGCGCTTCGAATACCGAATGCGTCAAGTCGCTTTCCGCGGCGATGCGAAAGGTTTTGGCTGCATTCGAAGCAGGCAGGGTGGAAATTTTGCGCCAGTGCGGCGCATAGCCGATCTGGCTGAGAACAGCCGTGGGAGGTCCAGTCACCGGACTTTGCGCATGCAAACCTTTCGTTTCCGCAATGGCTGCGAGGCTGGAGAGTCCAAGGTATTTGAGAAGTGTGCGACGGCGCATGCAGCGATCTTACCGGAGCAGGGAGGCCTGCAATTTCATATCCGCGTCAGACGCGTGGCGTCTTTAACGAGCATGTCCGATCAGGCATGTACGCTGCGTCTGGCATGTCATCACGACTACGACCTGATGGAGACGTGTGGAATCACAACTTTCTGCATGAATAAAAAGCGGGTTCCGAACTTCTCATAGCCAATCATAAAACTTTTATAAAATTTTTTCTGGACAGAGCGCTCAGGCTAGGAGTAATCTGCCGCCACATTGAAGTTCTTGCATTGTTGAGAAGCTAGAGAAAGAAAACAGACCGTGCTGTGCGTCTCCGAGACGCTATGGCCGGCCAGGAACGAATGCGGGATTGATACGGTTCACCCAGCGCCTTCACTATCTGCAGCAGAAGTGAAAGGAAAGCGGAACAGGCGCGAGAGCACTTTGTATCGGTTTCTCCAGCTTGCAAATCCGTGTACAAGATAGTTCCACGCATTCGCTACATGCGCGATGAGGGGATTGTGTTTGCTGACACTTGCAGTTTGAGCTGAAGCGGATGCAGTAGCATTGCGCGAATTTGCTGTCTGCTTCCGTAACTGCTGTCGTTTACCGCCTTGACAACAACATTTTCAGAGAAATTGTGACCTTTCAAGCGTGGTTCAGGGTCGCCTGTTTCTGATTTCCACTTCGACGAGCGAAAGCATGCTCGCGCGGAAGTGCGGGATCGTGTCGACTTGGCTTTGCTGGTTCGGGCTACATCCTTTCTGAAATGCTTTTGGGCTCCCAATCAGACAAGGAGGGACGCACTATGTCCGCATTTACCTACCCAGGCGTTTACATCGAGGAGTTGCCAAGCGCAGTCCACACCATCACCGGGGTCGCTACTTCGGTTGCAGCATTTGCAGGTTGGGCCGACCAGGGGTCTATTACGCAGGCCACACTTGTGGAGAGCTGGTCTGACTTCCAGACGCAGTTCGGCGGCTTGGATTCGCGCAGCCTGCTTGGCTACGCGGTGAACCAGTTCTTTGCCAATGGAGGCGGACAGGCCTACGTTGTGCGCCTGGTCTATACAGATGCCAAGACAGCTTCATCAACGTTTAAAATCGGAAACCTTCCGGTCTACGCAGCGAATCCCGGCGCCTGGGGCAACAACATTGCTATTACGATCACGCTCAATCCCGCTGACGCTACACGCTTCAGCATTCTGGTGCAGATGGTTTCCACCACCGGAGGCGCGACGGCCACGCTTGAGAACTTCGTCAATCTATCTCTCAGCCCAACTGATCCGCAGGGCAACTATTTTGTCACGGTAATTGACAGCGAATCGAACTACATCACGTTCATCGATCCGTTGAATCCCGGCGCAACTCTGACTCCGGGCACCACAATCGCCGCCATGTCCATGACTCAGTTGAAGAGCAACAGCGGCAACGATGGGACGGTGCTGACGCCTAACAATGGAAATTTTGAAACTGCGTTGACGGCCACGGGCGCAGGCGTAAACCTGCTGAGCAATGTCTTTTTTAATCTGCTTTGTGTGCCCGGCGAGAGCACGCCATCGGTTGTGACAACGCTGCAGGCATTCGCCGCGGACCCTTCCAATCGCGCGTTCTACATTGTCGATCCGCCTTCGACGGCGACATACTCCACGCTCCTCGCAGGGCCTGGAGCAATTGTCACCGCGCCGAACGCGGCCAACTCCGCATTGTATTTTCCGTGGGTCTCGGCGCCCGATCCGCTCGCTGGCAATCGACCGAAGATGGTTCCACCGTGCGGATTTGTGGCAGGCATTTACGCGGCAACAGACGCGGCGCGAGGTGTGTGGAAGGCTCCGGCAGGCATTGATGCAGGGCTGACGGGCATTAACGGATTGCAGTACAACTTAACCGACCAGCAGAACGGCGACCTGAACCCGAAAGCCATCAACTGCCTGCGATCGTTTCCGGTGTACGGAAACATCGTATGGGGTTCGCGCACACTGGTTGGTAACGACCAGGTGGGATCGCAGTGGAAGTACGTGCCGATTCGCCGATTCGCGCTCTTTCTGGAGTCGAGCCTGTATCAGGGCACGCAGTGGGCGGTCTTTGAACCGAACGACGATACGCTGTGGGGCCAGCTGCGGCTCAACATCGGCGCGTTCATGCAGGGACTTTTCCAGCAGGGCGCATTCCAGGGCACAACGCCGCAGCAGGCTTACTTTGTGAAGTGCGACTCCGAGAACAATCCTCAGCCGAGCATTGATCAGGGGATTGTGAACGTGACAGTGGGATTCGCACCGTTGTATCCGGCGGAGTTTGTTGTGATTCAGATTCAGCAGATGGCCGGCCAGTCGTAGTCGAAAAGGCTAAGCCTAAGACACCTGAGACGTAAGAAAAGAGGATTTACGGTATGCCTCCATTCTCTGTAAACACGACGCGCCTGGACCCCTACAAGAATTTCAAGTGGCGGGTGAAATGGGACGGAAAATACTGCTACGGCGGCAGCAAGCTGACCGGGCTTAAGCGCTCCACCGAAGTTGTGGAGCATCGTGCAGGTGGCGATCCATCGACCGCGCATAAGTCGCCCGGCAGGACCAAGTACGAGGCCATTACGCTCGAACGCGGTCTGACGCAGGACCTTGCCTTCCACGACTGGGCAGGACTGGTGTGGAACTTTGGCGCCGCACTTGGCTCTGAGGTTTCGCTGGCCAGCTTCCGCAAGAATCTCTACCTGGAGCTTTATAACGAGGCTGGCCAGTTGGTGATCGCGTACAAGATTTACCGCTGCTGGGTCTCCGAGTATCAGGCTATGCCGGATCTCGATGCGAATGCGAATGCCATCGCCATTGAGCACATCAAGATCGAGAACGAAGGCTGGGAGCGCGACACGAGCGTCACCGAGCAGCAAGAGCCGACGCTGACCACGGTGAACACGTAAAGCCGAAAGAAGGCTGAATGAGAACGCTCTCCAATCTCGACTTCCTCGAACTTTGGGAGCGCGGAGCGGTGTTGCATCCGCTGGACCGCGCGCTGGTCGCCATTTCCATGGCGTTGCCCGGCGAGGGCTACGACACACTGGCCGCGTGGCCGCTGGGCAGGCGCAATGCTGCGCTGAGCCAGTTGCGCCGTGCCAGCTTTGGCCAAATGCTCGCGGGCTGGGTTGCCTGCCCGCAGTGCGGCGAGCGTCTGGAGTTTTCCCTGGACACTGAGAAGTTGCGCAGCGATGCGCAGGACATTGCGGGAGAGATTGTCATCGATGGACGAAGGTTTCGTCCGCTTAACAGCAGAGACCTTGCAGGAATTGTGAACGAGAGGAATGAACAGACTGCTGCGCTGAAGCTGTTGCGTGAGTGCTGTCTCGATGGCGGCGACTTTGGCTGTGGCGAATTTTCAGCAGAAGAGATCGATGCGATCAGCATACGGCTGGAGGAGGCTGATCCGCTTGCGGAGACGCTGCTGGAACTGCAATGCGCGGAGTGCGGCCATGGCTGGAGTGAGCCGCTGGACATGGCTGAGTGGCTGTGGACAGAGATTGGAGCGCGTGCGCGCCGTCTGCTGCTGGATGTTCATACACTGGCCGCCGCGTATGGCTGGTCAGAGGCTGAAGTCCTCTCGTTGAGCGACCAGCGGCGAGGGCTGTACATGGAGATGGTGCGGGCATGAGCAGCTATCTACATCGCATGGCGGCGAACGCGTTGTCGCGCGAACGCTCGATTCATCCAATCCTTGGCTCGCTCTGGGCTCAGCAGCGCAGCGCGGATTCATTCGAGGCATCGGGTGAGACGCTCGTACCGGGCACAAAGCAGCAACGCGCACAGAATGCAAAGCAAACGCAGACTCCGATCCAGCCACCGAGTAAACCTCAATTTTTGGTCCCGCCTGCGCGCATGGAATCGCTGCATGTTGAGAGAGAGCCGCGCCCGGCTGAGCGGGGTTCTGAAATGATGCCGCAGGTCAGAGCAGAAGCTGCGATGTCGATACATTCTTCATCGGAGACCGGGCAGGTTCATGCGATCAGCGCGCTTTCACGCGCGGCATCTCAGGCTGAAAGCGATAGCGGATTGCGGATGGCACAATCAGAGCCGCAGCAACGGAGTTTCAAACCGCTTGTGCCGGTGTCTTTAGAGTGGGCAAGCGGACTGCAAAGCGTCGGAGCGCCAGAGGTGCCAGCTCCGCGTGTTGATTCCCTTCGGCGTCAGACATTCGCGCAATCCGCGCAAGAGCCGGATGCCATTGAGATTCACATTGGCCGCATTGAGGTTCTTGCCGCGCAGCCGCAACCGGTACAGCGTCCACCGGCACAGCCTGTGCGCAAATCGCTTGACCTGGGCGAGTATCTTCGACGCGGCGGGAGGACCCGATGAGCAGCGCGCTGGCTCTCTCCGCCGTTACTTCTGTGCTGCAGACGAGCCTGGGGCTTGTCTACAACAGCTCCGCGCTGGGAACAATTACCGTTTCGGCAATAGCGCCCGATGTCGTTGAGACGAAGTATGGAATTGGACCCGACTCCGGGCCACTGGTGAATCTCTTTCTGCATCAGGTGACGCCGAACGCCGCATGGCGCAACATTGATTTCCCTTCCTTGGCCGCGGACGGATCCACGAGGCTCAAGAATCCGCCGCTGGCTTTGGACTTGCACTATCTGCTTACGGCGTATGCTTCGGAGGATACCGAGGCAGAGGCGCTGCTGGGATACGCGATTCTCATGCTGCATGAGAATCCAATTCTGCCGCGTGCATTGATCACGAGCATGCTCGGCAAGCTTTCTTCAAGCACGTATAACGATGCGCTGCAGGCTGCCGGGGTGGATGCACAGATTGAAATGATCAAGCTGTCGCCGGCGACACTGGGCCGCGAGGAGATGGCGTGGCTGTGGACGGCGCTGAAAGCGGATTATCGGCCGACATTTCCGTTTCAGGCTTCAGTTGTACTGATGCGGAACGACAATCCGGCGGCCTTTTCGCTGCCTGTGCTGACGCGCAATATCGTGGTGCAGCCGGGCGTTTCAGCGCAGCTCTTTGGCCTGCAGCCGCCCAATGATCAATCCCCCGCGCTGGTGGGAGACACGGTTCAAGTCAATGGCTCGGCGCTGAGCACGGCGAGCCAGATTTCGATCGCCAACCCGACGACGCACGTTACGTATCTGTTCGCGCCGGCTATCGGCAGCGCTCAGGACACGAGCGTGAGCTTTCAGGTGCCGGAGGATCCTGCGAATTTGCCTTCAGGCGTTTGCGAGTTGAGCCTGATCTTTAAGGATTCCAGCGGGAATGTCACGCAGCATACCAGCAATGTGGTGCTTGGCATTGGCTTGAAGATTGCAGCAGCGCCCGTGCCGTCTGCTGCAGCCAGCGGCGGAGGCACGCTTGTTGCCCTCGGCTGTGATCCGCAGGTGCGGTCTGGCCAGAATGTCTATCTGGTTCTCAGTTCGCAGACAAATAGCAATATGCAGGTCGTTGTCGCGCAGCCCTTCACCGCGCAGACGGCCTCGCTCAGCTTCCAGTTCGCACCTGCGCTGGCAGCGGATACATACGCCGCGCAACTGCAGGTGGATGGAGTGCTTGCGCCTGTCGCCTCTAACTGGAAATTCACGCCTCCTGGCACACTGACGGTGCTGCCATGAGTGCGACCGCAACAACTCCGATGACATCGAGCGCGGCCGGCAGCGAGCAGTCGTGGGCCGAAGCGAATCAGGCATATCTTGTGGCAGAGTTTGCCCGGCTGCGAAGGCAAGTGGATGGCGGCTCACAGGGCTCACAGATCGAGAACAGTGAAAGCAGCTTCGCGATAGAGCCTGCGCCGGCAATCGACCGGCTTGCAGAGATATTTGGTTTAACGGCCTTTGAGCGAGATCTGCTTCTGCTCTGTGCGGGGGTAGAAATGGATTCCGCGCTCGCGGCCCAGTGTGCGGAAGCGCATGGTGGGCAGCATAGATGCGCGTTGACCTTCGGCCTGGCACTGGCCTCGCTTGCGGAACCGCACTGGAGCGCGCTTACGCCCTCGGGTCCGCTGCGGCGCTTTCGTCTCATTCATCTCGATGCAACGCATGGACTGACGGCTGCGCCGATTCGCATTGAGGAACGTGTGTTGCATTTTCTTGCGGGAATCAACCAGCTCGATTCACGGCTTGCGTCGATTCTCACGCTTGCAAAGATGCCGGATGCGGCAGCGCAGGCACACCAATTGCTTGCGGTAAGGCTTGTGCCGATGTTTGCGGCCACAGCGGCGCAGTCACAAGTGCTGCATCTCAGCGGAGACGATCCGGATGGCCAGCAGGATGTGGCCACACTTGCCGCATACGTTGCGCGCCGTCCTCTCTACATCCTTCGCGCGGAAGATATTCCGGCGGATGCGTCTGCGCTTGATCTGCTGATAGATTTGTGGACGCGGGAGGTTGCACTGCTGAGTGCGGTTCTGTTGATTGAGGCGGGCACAGCAGAGTTTACGGCATTCGCAAAACGCTTCCTCGACAGAGTCCCTGGAGATATTTTTCTAGCAAGCCGCGATCCTCTGCTGCTGAACCGTAGCGCTGCCCGGTATGAAGTGAACAAGCCGCGCCCGGCAGAGCAGAAGCGGCTCTGGCAGGAGTCGATTGGACCGGAGGCAGAAAGCCTTGATGGATTGCTTGATCGCCTGGCAGGCCAGTTCTGTCTGAGTGCGCGCACCATTCAAGCCACTGGCGCAAAGGTGCGCGAGCATGCGCCGTATGAGTTGTGGAACGCATGCCGCTCGCTATCCCGCCCGCGGCTTGAGGATATGGCGCAGCGTATTGTTCCCACTGCGGAGTGGAGCGACCTAATTCTGCCGGAACCGCAAATACTGGCGTTGCGGCAGCTTACTGCGCAGGTTCGCTGTCGCGTCAAGGTAAACGAGACGTGGGGCTTTGCAGCCAAAGGACGGCGTGGTCTTGGCGCCAGCGCGCTCTTTGCCGGCGAAAGCGGCACAGGCAAAACTCTTGCGGCTGAAGTGTTGGCCCACGATCTTGGGCTTGATCTCTACAGGATCGATCTCTCCGCCGTGGTGAGCAAGTACATCGGCGAAACGGAGAAGAATCTGCGGCAGGTTTTTGATGCAGCGGAAGAGGGCGGCGTGTTGTTGCTCTTCGACGAAGCGGATGCGCTCTTTGGCAAGCGCAGCGACGTGAAAGACAGTCGCGACCGCTACGCGAACATGGAGGTCGGTTATCTTCTACAGCGCATGGAGGCGTATCAGGGGCTGGCGATTCTAACCACCAATCTCAAGTCGTCGCTGGATCGCGCATTCCAGCGCCGGTTGCGCTTTGTGATCGAGTTTCCATTTCCGGACGTGACGCAGCGCGAGGCTATCTGGCGCTGTGTGTTTCCCGCCGAAACGCCAACGCAAGGCATTGACGCGGCTGCGCTGGCACAGCTCAAACTGCCGGGCGGCAGCATTCGTAATATCGCGTTCAATGCCGCATTTCTTGCTGCGGATGCCAATGAGCCAGTGGGCATGGCGCATCTTCTCCAGGCAGCACGGCTGGAGGCGCAGAAAACGGATCGCCCGCTTTCGGAAGTAGAAGTCAGGGGGTGGAAATGAGCCGCATCCGCATTACCATCGATCGGCTGGCTCTCCAGGGATTTGACCCCGCGGAGCGCGCCGCGCTTGTGGAGGGACTGAAAGGCGAACTTGCGCGTGCGCTGGCAGACCCTGCGGCGCATGCCGCGCTCAAATCGCGTCGTACGCCGGTCTTGCGGCTTGGAAACCTTGAGCGCAACTCTGGCCCTTCAGGCAGCAGGACCTTTGGGACGAAGATTGCCCGTGCAATTCAAAGGAGCGTGAAGCCATGAGCCAGAGAATGCTGGCGCACAAGCCGTCGAACGTTTCTGCTGTGACGCATGGCGCGTCCTCGGGATTGAAGGTGAACCGGCCAGGTGACACATTTGAGCAGGAGGCGGATCGCGTAGCTGCTGTCATAGCATCGGGCGGCCGGATTCCTGCGTGGTCTATTGGGCGGGTAGGAATGAGCTCCACCGCAAGCACGGTGCAGCGTGACGGTCCGGATGCTTCGAGTCCACAACAGTATCCAAAGCCTGACAATTACGGCGACGCAGCAAAGAAGGCTGCGGAAGCCTTTATGAAGACCGACGCAGGTAAGAAGCTGGAACAAGCTGCGAAAGACGATCCGCTGGTGAAGGGCGCTTCGGACTTTGTCGGCACGCTTCCAGGCAAGATCATTGTGGGCGCGGCCGCTACGGCAACAGTGGCGGCGCTGGCCGCCGAGCACAAGCCCCTGCCCTTGCAGCTTCCCGCCATTCCCTTGAGTCCGATCAGCCCGAAGCTCAAGGACATGAGTGTAAAGGTGGATTATGAGGGTCCCGTGGATAAGCCGACCAAGGCAATGCTGACCTTCAGCTATACCCCGGGTGCCGACAAAAAGAAGAAGAAGGACGATACTTCCGCCAGGCTCAAGTCGGAGACTCAGGCGCTGCGGGCAAGCATGGATATGTTCCGCCCCAAGAATGATTCCGCGCATCAGGATGATTCCGTGCATGAGGTGGCGGCTGCGGAAAAAAGCCGTTTCGCGCCGTATGCAAAACCTCCCGCGCATGCGCCTGCACAGCAGACGCCGCTCGACAAGAAGCTGGATCTGAAACCCGCTGAGGCCGCGCCGCCGATAGCAAACGACAAGGATAAGAAGGACGAGGCGCCGTTGCAGCGCAAGGCAAGCGGGAGTGAGGGTGTGTTGCAGCGCAAGTGCTCCTGCGGCGGCTCCGCGGAAGCGGACGGCCAGTGCGAGGAGTGCAAAGCGAACAAGCAGGTGCAGCGGAATTCCACGGATGCGGGACCAGCCTCAGCGCCGTCTTCTGTCGAGAGCGTTCTGCACTCCTCTGGTGTTCCACTCGATCGCAGCGACCGCTCTTTCTTTGAATCGCGCTTCGGCCTGGACTTCAGCAAGGTGCGAATCCATACTGGCGCGCAGGCAGCGTCTTCCGCCAGAGATGTGGCGGCAAAGGCGTACACGGTGAGAGACAGGATCGTCTTTGACAGCGGCCAGTACTCACCTCACACGCAGGAAGGGCGCAGGCTCCTCGCTCACGAACTCACCCATGTCGTGCAGCAAATGGGAGGATCTAATGCTGCACAGGCTCCAAAAGCTCCACGCGCTGTCCAGCGAAAAGTGGTCCGCAACAAGGCTGAAATGGAGGCAAAGGACCGTGCCGCCTTTCTTAAATCGCACAAATGGATTAACCCCGCGCTCGCGTCACAAATCATGGAAGAGATGGCGGCTGCCGGCGACACATTCGACTTTGCCGATGATAACGAGCTTCAGACCGAAATCGTGAAACGCCTCTCTACCGTGCGCCACATGAAGGAATCGCAAGAAGGCGACAAAGTATCCGGAAACTTGCGTCTCGCCTTCGGATATCCTTTTAATTCCGGCACCGAGGTCTATGGTCCGCGCGTCAACTTCGCCGCCAGGGACTATTGGACTCCCGCCCTATCGGACAACTATGCAGCGCGGACTGACAAAGCAAGGGTCAATCAGGCGGTCAATACTGATCGTTCCACTCGGCACACCATCTTCGGCGATCAGCCGCTCGAAAAGTACTTCTGGAAGCTGTCAGACAAGGGCAAAGCAGATCCATACACCGCTATCAAGTTGCTCTTCGAGCCACAGGACGAAGTGCAGAAGCGCACCCTCATTCACTGCGACTATCTGATCTCTCTCGTAAACCTCCTCTCACTGGCGGACTCCATCGGAAAGGATAAATTCATCAAGCGCATAGCCACTTTCGGCATCGACAAAATCGTGCTGAATAAGGACACTTTCTGGGATATGCACCTCGAGACTGACCTGAGAGACCAGGCAGGAGAAGCCCTGGAGAAAAAAACACCGGGACTGAAGAGCACGCAGCGCGTCACGCCTACATCTCCGAACGATCTCGTCATCGGCGATCACGTTGTCTTCCACAACCATTCTGCATTTGACTTGCTCAATGAATCCGGCAACCCATGGCGCCTGGAGAATGCTGTCTACGTCTCGCGTGATGACAAGGGCATCAACACCTATCTCGGACACGGCTCCGGACCTGAAACCGAGAGCGACATGAGGAAGAAACTCTCCGAAGAGTTCAACAAGCTTGTAGACATAGCGCAACCCATTGTCAACCGGGCAGCATCGTGGAACCTTGTGATTCGACAAGTGGCGCAAGACGAACTCTTTCGTCGCTTTAACACCGTCATGATCGACGACGACGCGGTTGTCACCGGCAAATTCCATGACATCACGTGCCGGACAAACGTCAACTTCAAGCTTCACCACATTGGCCCCGATGAGGTAGTCGGCCTGCACGACCCGTGTAACTCCTCGGCGATGTGGCCTGTCGAGCGCCCGATTGAATCGGCGCCAGGAAAAGCGACGCCGTAATACGCATTTGAAAACAAAGAGGCATGGCCAATGGCTACCACATCCCCAATCTCGCCGCGATTAGTCAAAGGCGGCATCGTCACGATGGACCCCGACACCGCGGCGGTGCAGAGCGTGATTGCGTTGCAGTACAACCCGGACTCGCTCTCACGCACGCTGCAGATTCAGGCGGTACAGGGTGGGCAGGACGGCGTGCGCGTGGACGCGCTGCGCTTGCGTGGGCCGGCGATCGAAACCATCAAAGTGGAGGCGGAGCTCGATGCCACCGATCAGCTTGAGTTTCCAACGCAGTTTCCAAATGCAGCGCAATACGGACTGCAGCCGCAGTTGGCGCAGCTCGAGATGCTCGTCAATCCGACTGTGGAGACGCTCAATGCGGATAATGCGATGGCCAATGCGGGCACGTTGGAGATCATTCCGCTGGAGCAGCCGCTCACGCTTTTCGTCTGGAGCAGCAGCCGCGTGGTGCCCGTGCGCCTGACGGATTTCTCCATTACAGAAGAAGCCTTCGACACATCGCTGAATCCGATTCGCGCCAAGGTGAGCCTGGGCATGCGCGTACTGAATGTCGATGATCTCGGCTTCGATCATCCCGGCGGCCACATCTTCATGACTTACCTGAGCAACAAGGAGCAACTGGCTGCAAAGGCGGGCAGCGCAGCACTCACAGTTCTCGGACTCGGAGGCATTCCATGAGTTCTCCCCTTACTGCGTTTCTTCAGCTTGGACTTGTTCCACCGGTGAGCTTTCCAACGGACAGCCGCTACTACAGTTATTCCACGCTCACCTACACCACGCCGCCTAGCCAATCGGGTCCAGGCCAGAGCGTGACTTATCTTGCGCGGCGCATTGTTCCGCAGCCGGGCACGCCGAACTACGCCACCGTAGCGCAGCACACCGTGGTGCAGGGAGACAGGCTTGACCTTATTGCGGCGAAATATCTCGGCGATCCGCTGCTCTTCTGGCTACTCTGTGACGCCAATGGAGCGCTGCGCCCGGAAGATCTGATTGCCACGCCCGGAACGACGATTGCCATCACCATGCCGCAGGGTGTGCCTGGAGGGACGAGTGTCTAGTGCCACTCTGAGCAGCGTTCAGCTTTCGCTACTGATGGGGCCTATTGCGCCCTCTCCAGTGTCGAGCGACATCATAGAGTCGCTGGCTTCGGCTGAGGTGCATATTGATGACGTTGGCCAGAGCGGCTTTCAGCTTGTCTTCAGCATCAACAAGCAGTCGTCACTACAGACGCTTTTCATTCTCTCGGGCGCAGTTCCGTTGCTGTTTATGCGCGTGGTGCTGGTGGCCACGGTCAACGGCACGGCAAATGTGCTGATCGATGGTGTGATCACCAACAACCAGCTTGCTCCCGGCGACAAAGGATCGAACTCCACGCTAACCATTACTGGCAAAGATCTGACCGCGTTGATGGATCAATCGGACTGGAGCGGCTTTCCGTATCCCGCGTGCCCGCCAGAGGCGCGCGTAGCCATCATCTGCGCCAAATACTCCATGTTCGGTGTGATTCCGTTCATCATCCCCAGCATCATGATCGACGTGCAGTTGCCCATTGAGCAGATTCCTGTGCACCAGGGTACCGATTATCAATACGCGCGTCAGCTTGCGTCGGATGTGGGCTATGTCTTCTACATCGATCCTGGCCCGGCCCCAGGCATGAGCAAAGCTTACTGGGGGCCACAGATCAAAGTGGGGCCTGTTCAGCCGGCGCTGAGTATCGACATGGATGCTTACACGAATGTCGAGAGCATGAGCTTCACCTTTGATCAGGAGAGGAACAAGATACCGCTGCTCTACATCTACAACCAGGAGACAGGCGTCAGTATTCCAATTCCAATTCCACCGATTACGTCTCTGAATCCACCGCTCGGAGCCATCATGGGGTTGCCTACGAATCTTCTTCCACCGGACCTGAAGCCCTGGCGCGATGACGTGCCCAAGCTGCCGATTCCACAGGCCATTATGCAGGGTCTCGCACAGGCCGCGGAAAACGCCGAAGGCGTAACGTGCGAGGGGTCGCTGGATGTGACGCGCTATGGCGGTGTGTTGAAGGCGCGGCAACTCGTGGGTGTGCGCGGTGCGGGTCCTGCATTTGATGGCCTGTACTACGTGAAGAGCGTTACGCACAAGATCAAGCGCGGTGAATACAAGCAGAGCTTTACCCTGACACGCAACGGCCTTGTCTCCACTGTCACTAACGTCAACGTATGAGGAATCGCGCATGAGCCCGGACCCAGCACAGAAGAAGCGCTACTACGGCAAGTACCGCGGTCTTGTGATCGATAATCTCGATCCGCTGCAGACCGGCCGTATCATGGCGCAGGTTGCTGCGCTGGCCGGAGAAACCCCTTCCACGTGGGCTCTGCCGTGCGTGCCTGCCGCAGGTATTCAGTCGGGCGTCTTCCTCGTGCCGCCCATCGGTTCGCAGGTGTGGATCGAGTTCGAGCAGGGCGATCCCGACTATCCGATATGGACCGGAGGCTTCTGGGGCACGGCTGCTGATGTTCCAGTTTTCGCCACTGCGCCGCCGGCGATTCCACCAGGGCAGAACATCGTTCTGCAAACCACAGGCCAGAACATGATTCTCATCAGCGATGCCGCGCCCACACCGGTAACCGGCGGCATCATTCTTAAATCCACCGCCGGAGCCATGCTCGTGGTCAATGACACGGGCATTTACATCAGCAACGGCCAGGGAGCGATGATCACGCTTATTGGCCCAACCACCGATGTGAACATCGGCGCACTGACGGTGATTTGATGCCGGCACCCGTACTACATCAGGGAGCCACGGTGCTTTGCTCGCATGGTGGGCAGGCGATGCCCACTGTGCCAGACCCGCGCGTGATGGTGAGTGGAATGCCCGCGGCTACGCTATCGGCGCCATGGGTTGTCGTCGGATGTCCGTTTCCGCCGCCGCCCGCAGGTAACGGTCCATGCGTAACAGCGCAGTGGGTAATGGGCGCGGTGCGGGTTACATCGCTGGGCCAGCCGCTGCTCATCATGACTGGCGTGGCTATCTGCGTGCCCACAGGGACACCGCTAATGCCTGTCGTAGCGCAAACGCGAGTGATTGCAACGTAAGAGAGGCCGCTATGAGCACGATGAACATTGCGTTTCCTTATCAATTCGACGGACGCGGTCGCACGCAGGATGCGGCGATTGCGGATTACGTCAACCAGCTTGTTGAGCAGGTGTTGTTCACCTCGCCCGGCGAGCGCGTGAATCTGCCGGACTTCGGCAGCGGTCTGCTCCAGCTTCCCTTCGCGCCCAACAGCATGGAGATGGCGGCAGCTACGCAATTCTCCGTGCAGGGAGCGCTGCAGAAGTGGCTGGGCAGCTACATCAAGGTGAAATCAGTGGTTGCATCCGCGCAGGAGTCCACGCTCACCGTTACCGTTTCGTATGCGCTGCTGTCGAGCGATGTGACACAGGTGCAGACCTTCGTATATGGAGGCCCGACGGGGAGCTAGTGATGATCTACGCCTGCTGCAACACAAACCGCAAAGCCGCCGTGCTGGGCAATCCCACGCTCAACGGTCTGGACTTTCTTGAGGTCCTTGATCTTGAAGCCATCCCATTGGGCCTGCCGCGCCAGCAGACACTGGTGCTGCATTGCCTGAAGGCTGTGCCGACCACCATCACAACAGACAATATCCTGATCACCGGCGGCGAAAGCATTACCGGCATCACGGCGGCATGGGTTGCAACGCCTTCCACACTGCTCAACCCGTTGCCATTCACACCACCCGTTCCGCTAACTGCCGAGGCAACGGCTTACTTCACCAGCCTGCAGGATGCAGCAAACGTTCTTATCGTGGGCACAAGTGAAGCCGGAGATTTTTCCACTTACACGCTGCAGCTCGTAAACGACGCAAGCACGGCATCGCAAGACACATTCGATCTTTCTGCTGCGCTGGCCGGCTTCGATCCGCAGCTTACAGAGCTGTGTTTCTCCTTCAAGATAGAGTGCGGACCGAACTTTGAATGTCAGCCGCAGACGGACTGCCCACCTGATCTGCCCACGCCTCCGTCCATCAACTACCTGGCCAAGGATTACGGCAGCTTCCGCACCATTCTGCTGGACCGCATGAATCAGCTCTTGCCCAACTGGGGCGCAACGAGTGAAGCTGACTTCGGCATTGCTCTTGCGGAGCTGGTCGCATACGTCGGTGACCGGCTGAGCTACTTTCAGGATGCGGTGGCTACCGAGGCATACATCGAGACCGCGCGCCGTCGCGTTTCGCTGCGCCGTCACGCGCTGCTGGTGGACTATCACGTTCACGACGGCTGCAATGCGCGTGCATGGATTGCGGTCAGCGTGAATGCGAACCCCAACACGCCGGTCTTCCTCGATCGCACGTTGACCCGCTTCTATACCTTTGCGCCGGGAATGCCAAGTTCACTTGCAGTGGGCGCAAACAATGAAGAAGCCGCGCTGATCGCCGGTGTGCAGGTCTTTGAGCCTCTCAGCGATGCGCTGCTCTTTGCCGAAAACGCGACGATGAACTTCTACACCTGGGGCGATAGCAACTGTTGCCTGCCAACCGGCGCCACAGAGGCCACGCTCATAGGAACATTCGGCAACCTGGAACCGGGCGATGTACTGATCTTCGAAGAGGTGAAAGGTCCGCTCACTGGCAATCCTGCCGATGCTGATATTCGCCACCGCTGCGCAGTGCGCCTCACTGCCGTGCTGGCGAAAGACGGCAGCGGCAATCCTCTTGTCGATCCGCTTTTCGACGTCAAAGGTATTGCTATCACCAGCGCTGCGCAGACGCCACAACCCATTACCGAGATTCAATGGATGCCGGAAGACGCACTGCCATTTTCAATCTGCATCTCCTCGACGTACCTCGATGAGGATTCCGATGATCAGACTGTGACCAACGTCAGCATTGTTCTCGGCAACATCGTTCTCGCAGACCACGGCCTCACACTCACAGACAAATGCCTCGGGTCCGTTCCGGCTCCATCTATCTACTATCCCAACACCTCGGATCGCTGTACGCCTGCCGCTGTCACACCAATTCCCGCGCGGTACAATCCACCAGTTCCCGATAGTCCGCTGACACAGGCCATTCCAGTGGCTGTTGTGGCATTGGCAGGAACGGGAAATCCGGTGACAACAAGCCCGGTGCCGCTGTCGGGCACGAGCATTCCGCTCCCCAACGCAAGCGGCTTTATCGCGCTGACGCTTGAGACCACGAATCCCGGGTCGTGGCCTGCGCTCTTCGGCGTCTTGGTCAAGCCAAATACCGGCATTCCAACCAACATCGATCTCTCTGTGGTCTACAATCCGCCCGGAGGAGCAGCGGGCTTCAATAAGCAGATCACGGTAGAGAGCTTCATGGATCTTTCGCTTTCATCAGCCGATCCTGCTTATGTTGTTACAAAGGTCAACGCTGCATCTCAGTTCATCCGCCTCACAGCTCCAACCAGCGCGCCTGCCCCTGTAGGGTTTCCGGCAGCACCAACCATGCTTTCCGCCACTGGCTCAGTCAACCTGCAGGACACCAGCGCCACTCCGGTAACGTATCTGACCGTGCAGCCCACGGCGCCGGATGCATGGCTCGGGCTCTTCGCCGTAACAGCCCAGCCCAATGCAAACCCCGCGTACTTCGATCTCGACATCATCTACAATCCTGCTGCCGCAATCGGCGTTACTCTGCCCGTTCCAGTGGAGCAGTTCACGAATCTCTTGTCTGCCACTGCGGCAGATGAGATTGATTCAGAATCTGCGCTGGTGCTGGTGCAGAGCTTTGCGCAATCGCTCGATTCTTCCTTGTCGGCCTCTGAACTGCTGAATCTCAATCCATCTAACGCTATTCCGGCGATTTCACTCTCCGGCACGCTGAATAGCGTGACGCAAACCTGGACGCCTGAGCAAGATCTGCTCTCAAGCGGCTCCGCCGACACCAACTTTGTTGTGGAAGTCGAATCGAATTTGAGTGCGACGCTGCGCTTTGGCGACGACACAAACGGTAAACTTCCTGCGACAAACACAGTCTTCACAGCCACGTATCGCATCGGCAACGGCGCAGCCGGTAATGTAGGCGCCGAGAGCCTGAAGAATCTGGCAGCGGGTGATGCGCGCATCGCGGGCTGCACAAATCCGTTACCAGCAAGCGGAGGAACCGATCCGGAAACTGCGGATCAAATTCGCCGCCGTGCGCCGCAGGCATTCTTCACGCAGGAGCGCGCTATAACCATGCCCGATTACGAGGCAGCAGCGGAGTCAAACCCGCTCGTCGAGCAGGCAGTTGCTTCACTTCGCTGGACGGGAAGCTGGTACACAGTCTTCATCGCAGCCGAGCCCCAAACCAGTGGCCAGACAAACGGCCAGCAGACCGGCGGACAGTTAGCCACGGCGCAGATCAAGAGCGTTACCTCTACCGTCAATGCACTGCGCCTTGCTGGAGAAGATCTGCAACTCGATGGTCCGCAGTATGTCTCGCTTCAAATCACTCTGGAAGTCTGCGTCGATCCCGACTACTTTATGCGCGACGTTGAAACCGCGCTCTCGACTGTGTTCGGTAGCCAGCAGGGCGGTTTCTTTAACGCGGGTAATTTCACCTTCGGCCAGGCCGTATACCTCAGCCCCATCTATGCGGCGGCGCGCGCAGTGCCCGGAGTAAACGCGGTCACGGCCACCACATTTCAGATGCAGGGAGTGAACGACACCTCTTATCTGCAATCAGGAGAGATCGATCTTGGCCCGTTGCAGATTGCGCGGCTTGAGAATAATCCGAGCTTTCCGAGCCACGGCCAGCTCAGCTTTGTAATGGAGGGCGGAAAATGAGTTGCACTTGCTCTTCCGGTTCTACCTGCGGCTGCTGCGCAGGCACAAGCATCCAGACTCCGCAGTTGATCACGAATACGCAGGGACAACCGGCAATATCGTATCGCACGGGCACGTGGGCCACGTTCAAGGAATCCATGCTCGCGCGGCTCTCGTCTGCCGCTTATCCCGCGTTAGCCTCTTTAAAGACGCGCGACGACGATGACTTCACGATTGCATTTCTCGATGCCTCTGCGGTAATGCTCGATATTCTCTCCTTCTATCAGGAGCGGCTGGTCAATGAGAGCTATCTCCGCACCGCGCAGCAGCTACAATCGCTCACCTCGTTGTCGCAGCTCATCGGCTATCAACCCGCGCCGGGGATCTCTGCCTCGGTATATCTCGCATTTACGTTGAAGACAACTCCTGGAACCCCCAGCGATCCGACTGCGCCTCCAATCACCATTCCCACTGCCACGCAGGTGCAGAGCGTTCCAGGACAAGGACAGACACCGCAGACCTTTGAGACTTCAGCGCCGATTCCTGCAAAGGCCGACTGGAATGCGCTCCCCGTACTTACCGCGTTGCCGTGGACACCCAGCTCTGCGAATGGCATGTATCTTGCGGGAACGGCCACGCAATTGAATCCCGGCGACATGATTCTGATGCTCGGCGCACGCGCTACGAACTCCTCCAGCAGCGACTGGGTGGTGCTGTCTCTCACCACGGTCAAAACCGATACGGCAAACAGCCGCACCTGGATAGCGTGGTCCGACCCGCAGCCCTCGGCCACTTCGCTGACCTCGACGAGCCCGCTGCTCTATGCGTTCCGCCAGCGCGCAGCGCTCTTTGGCTACAACGCCATTGATCCAAACATTCTCGACAAAACCAACCTCACTTTGCCTACCAGCGACTTTGGCAGCGATGGCGACTGGGCAGGTCTAAATCCCTCTTCGACGATCGATCTTGACTCATCTTACTCAAAGATTGCTATCGGCAGTTGGGTGGCGTTGATGCAGCAGACAACTTCCGCCTCGTCGAGCCTATCGAGCGAGCTAAGCGAGTTGTCATCCAGTGGCGTGAAGTTTGAGACGGCCCGCATCTCCAGGGAAAAAGTGAACACCGGCCTGAGTCACGGAGTCACTGAAAAACATTTACCGCCAGAGAGAGCATCAACAACAACCGTCACCACCAGTGTCGATCTTTACCAGGCACAAACGATCACGCCAGTATCGCGCAGCAACTTTGGCATGAGTGCCAAGATCACGCGCGTCACCCCGGACACAACAACTGACCTGAGCAATTACAACGCGCGTACAGCAATGGTCTTCGCGCAGACAGATCAGCTCACTCCCACGCTGCAGCCGCTTGACCACCCGCTCTACGGAACGCTGATTGATATTCAGGCGCTGCAGCCTGATCTGATCGGAGCCACGGTTATAGCCATCAGCGGCACGGCGCAGAAGATCGCGTTGAATGCGGGTGTCGCAAATCTTCACTTTGTTCCGGATGACGAATCTACGCCAGTCGGCCTCAACCCCGGCGATACCTTCACACTCATCGCGCCGCCGCCGCTGCCCTTCAGTTCGGATGGTTCGGTTCCTTCATGGTCAGGATCTACCTATGCTCTGACACTCAAGGTCACAGATGCCAGCGGGCGCACCGGCACTTTACAAGGAACGAGCGCTTCAGTGCCGCTGTATCTCAGTTACTTCTCCCTTGTCGCGCAAGCGTCCAGCGATCCTGAAATCTCCGAGTGCGCTCTGATATCGCAGGCTGTCGGCGTCACTGCAACCAATAGCTCCACTCCAAATACTCAGTTCCAGCTGCAAAACCCATTGCTCAACTGCTACTGCCGGTCGACAGCCACGGTAAACGCAAACGTAGCGCTCGCTACCGCGGGGGCCACTGTCAGTCAGATCATGGGCAACGGCAGCGCTGCAACGCCGAACCAGAGCTTCACGCTACGCCAAAAGCCTCTTACCTATGTGCAGGCCGATACGCCAAACGGCTACCAGAGCACACTCACCGTTCGCGCCAACGGCGTGGCATGGACTGAAGCTCCAAGCCTCTATGAGCAAGCTGCCACTGCACAGGTCTTCACCATCCAGAACCAGTCGGATGGAACGAGCGATGTTTTGTTCGGTGACGGTGTGGAAGGCGCAACCTTGCCAACCGGCCAGAACAATATCATCGCAACATATCGCACTGGTTCGGGCTCGGCCGGAAACGTCGCCAGTGACGCAATCACCACTCTCATGCAGCGTCCACTTGGCGTAAGCGGAGTCACCAATCCGCAAGCGGCTACAGGCGGCGCTGATCCGCAGTCCATTGATGACGTGCGCTCCAATGCTCCCCAGACCGTGCTCACGCTTGGCCGCGCTGTCTCCATTGCGGACTACCAGAACTTTGCGTCTATCTTTGCGGGTATCGCGAAAGCGTATGCAATCTGGATTCCCAGCGGCAATGCACGTGGTGTGTTCCTCACCGTTGCCGCCAACGGTGGCACGGCGCTCGATTCCAGCAATCCCACGCTTGAGAATCTGATTTCCTCGTTGCAGAGCTATGGCAATCCGCTGATCCCCATTTCCGTGCAGTCCTTCATTGAGACACTTTTTGGTTTCTCAGCGAACGTAATGTACGACCCCGGCTACGTTCAGCCGACCGTTGAAACGCAGATTCGCCAGATGCTCGTCAGCACGTACTCATTTGCGAATCGCACCTTCGGCCAGGGCATCTCCACCGATGAAATTGCCGCAGACATTCAAGGCGTTGCCGGCGTAATTGCCGTAAATGTCACGAATCTTTCAGTGATTGCCAGCAGTGAAGGCGGCGACCTCGCGAATCTCTTCGGAGGCTTTACCGTCTCCAATTGGAACAGCTGGATGTCGCAGCAGGTAACGGTGCCGCGGCCATTCTCAGATATGTCGACGCGCATCTGCCCCTATCTGCCAGTCGCCAACGCGCAGGCACTTCCGCTGCCTGCCGAGATTCTGGTCCTCGATCCCGATCCGAAATCCGTTGTCCTGGGAGTGATGTCATGAGCACACCGGTGCTTCAGCAGCGCCAGACACTTTTTTATCTTCTGCCCGCGCTTTATCGTTTGCGCGACGCGCAGCTTGCCGCATCTGCCGGCGCGGAGATGGGGCCGCTGCAGTCACTCCTTTCTGTAGTGGAAGAGCAGATCGCCGTCCTCGAAGAGAACATCAACCAGCTCTACGATGATCAGTTCATTGAAACCTGTGCTCCGTGGGTGGTTCCTTATATCGGAGATCTCATCGGCTATCAATCGATCCACGGAATCGCATCGTCAGTAGACAGCCCGCGCGCGGAGGTCGCTTCCACCATCGGCTTCCGCCGCCGCAAGGGCACAGTACCGGTTATGGAGCAGCTTGCGCGCGATGTCACAAGCTGGGGCGCGCATGCCGTTGAGTTCTTTCAGGTCATGGCCACAACGCAGTGTATTCGCAACCATACGCGACTGTACAACTACTACGCACCGGACCTGCGCCGCTGGCAGCCGCGGGAATACATCGATACAGGCTTCGACAAAACCGCACATAAAGCGGACGTGCGCCGCATCGCTGTGGAGCGCGGCCGCTACAACGTGCAGAACATCGGCATCTTCCTCTGGTCGCTGAATGCATACTCGCTTACGCAGGTTCCACTCACTCCGGTTTCCGGAAATACGCAGTGCTTCCGCTTCAGCACTCTCGGCGCAGACGCGCCGCTTTTCAACAATCCGATCGAGATGGCATCTGAGACGACCACACTCGCCGCGCCAGAGAATGTACCCAACTACCTGAGCCGTCACGTCCTCTGCAAAGACATCACTCAAATTCAAGTGAACTCGACCGCGCCTGTGTATTACGGCCCGGGGCTGAGCCTTGCCGTGTACCGCAATGGCTCTCTGCAGGATCCCGCGCGCATTCAGGCCACAAACCTCTCCGGCACAGACGGCTCATGGATTAATGTACCGACGAGCGGCAACACAATTGCGGTCGATCCTGAGCTGGGCCGCGTGGCTATCGCGCCGGCCTCCGGTTCTGGTACTGCGACTGACAAGCTCAGCGCTACCTGGTATTACGGTTTCAATGCAGCCATTGGCGGCGGCGAATATCCACGCTCCGCTACCTTCCTGGCTTCTCCGGATCAGGCCATCGTCCACGTGCCCGGTGATTACGCCACCATCCATGAAGCGCTGGCCGCTCTCTCCGGAGACGGTGTTGTAGAGATCAGCAACTCCGCGATCTACCCCGAGCCAAACGGCCTCAACATCAACGTCCGTGCCAATGGCCACATTGAGTTGCGTGCTGCGGACGAGTCCCGGCCCACACTGCTGCTTGGCGGCGAAATTTCCATCACCGGCG
Organism: Occallatibacter sp.; assembly: GCF_049510455.1. Lineage (GTDB taxonomy): Bacteria > Acidobacteriota > Terriglobia > Terriglobales > Acidobacteriaceae > Telmatobacter. The sequence goes on from NZ_JBEKYX010000004.1 coordinate 53,123, forward strand.
CCTCAAGTAATGGCGTTGCGGAATCCGCCTTCGACATGAACGGGTTGCTTATTGCGTACGCACCGGCCTCTGGCGCGACCACGCCGTCGTCCCTGGTTCACGTGCCTGCTGCAAACGCGCTAGCTAGCCTCAGCATCACACATTGCACCATTGTTCCCGGCTGGGCCCTCCAATCCAATGATGAGCCACAGACTACGTATGCAGGGTTGCCATCGGTTCTAATCGAACCCTCCGGCGTTGCAGTACAGATCAATCAATCCATCCTTGGTCCGCTATGGCTCAACGGCCAATCCACAGCTTCGTTGACAGACTCGATCCAGGATGCGACAGATCCCACGATGGTGGCCTGCGTTGCGGGCATCGATTCGACGACGAAGCGTCCCATTCCCTCCGGCGCGCTTACCATGCAGGGCTGCACCGTGATCGGCAAAGTTTACGCATCGTTACTGAGCTTGGTGAGCGACTGCATCTTCTGGGCGGAGCTAACTGAGGCAGATGTATCCGCCACGCCACCACTATGGAACGCATCGCTCTGGGCAGCCCGACAACAACAGGGCTGTGTGCGCTTCAGCTTTGTGCCTGCGGGAGCCATCTTGCCGCGCAATTACGAATGCGTGGAGCAGGCCCCCGGCGGACCCGCGCCCATGTTTTATTCGCTCCGCTATGGCCACCCAGCTTACGCCAAGCTGCTGCCAACCACAGACCCAGCCATCCGCCAGGGAGCCGATGACGCGGGCGAGATGGGAGCATTTCATTTTCTCCTCGCGCCGTTACGTGATGCAGACCTCCGCATCCGCCTCCAGGAGTACATGCCTGTAGGCCTCGAGTTCGGGATCTTCTACCAAAGTTGAAAGGAAGCACGTCATGAGTTTCGATATCAGCCGCTCTACTTTCCGTCCCCGCAAGAACTTTCTCGGCGTTGTGATGCAGCAGGGCCGTGTCCAGTTGGACTCGGACTGGAATGAGTGGCAATCGGAGTTCTCTCGCCGCATTCAGGCCGGCACGCTGGACACCGTGGGCCGCGCTGTTTTTTCCGCATCCACGCCAAATGCCTTCAAGATCACAGCAGGCACAGATGCAAGCGGCAATTCAACTCTCACGATTGGTGCAGGCCGTTACTACGTCGATGGCCTGCTCGCGGAAAATCATGGTCCCGAGGCGCAGGCCGCATGGGACAGCGCGCTGGCCGAGCTTTCCGGCGCACCGGCGTACTCCACAACCACAGCGGCCACTAACTTTGCCCAGCAGCCGTTTCTGCCCGGTGCCGCGCTCCCAGCGGGCAACGGCCCATTCCTCGCATACCTAGACGTATGGCAGCGCGATGTGACGTACCTTGAAGACCCTGACCTCATCGATAAGGCCATCAACATAGATACGACAGGCCGTCTGCAAACCGTATGGCAGGTAAAGCTCCTCGATCTCTCAAACCTTGGAACCACACCTGACTGTTCAACCGACGTTCCTGCCTTCGACGCCCTTGAACAGCCGCCAGCGGCTAGGCTTACGAATGGCCTCGTGCCCAATGCCAGCTCAGGTCCATGCTGCCTTGCGCCAAATACCAGTTACACAGGACAGGAAAATCAACTCTATCGTGTGGAGATTCACCAGGCCGGCGCAGCTGCCGCCGCGCCCGCAGGGGGATTTATCTGGCCGCTGCCAGCAAATACGCCCACCTTCAAATGGTCGCGCGACAACGCCTCGGTAGAGACCAGTGTTTCCGCCATTGCGGCTGTCTCTACAGCTTCGGGATCGGTCAGCCAGCTGACTGTCGCCAGTCTTGGCCGCGATCAGGTGCTCGGCTTCAGCGTGAACAACTGGATCGAGATCACTGACGATGCGTACGAACTGAACAACCAGCCGGGAGAGTTCTACCAGATAGCAACGCAGCCCTCCGCCGCACGCGCCGTCACACTGAACGGTGCTGTTTCCTCTCACTTTCCGCTTACCGGCGGCCAGACCAGTCCAAAACTCCACACGCTTATCCGTCGCTGGGATCAGTCCGGAAAGGTCTACTCCACAGATTCATCGGGCAACACCACGCTCTGGATCGATCTGAATGCGCCGGGCAGCACCGGCCAGATTCCCGTTCCGCCCGCGGGCACAATGCTGGTCCTTGAGAACGGCATCACAGTCTCCTTCGACCTCAATCCTGAGCCGACTTCTGCAAACCCCACAGTCTTCCGTATTGGAGACTACTGGCTCTTTGCCGCGCGCACTGCCGACGGCTCCGTTGAGCAGATCACTTCAGCGCCGCCGCTCGGCATCCATCATCACTATGCGCAGCTTTCCATCGTGACGTTTCCCAGCACTACATCCGACTGCCGCATCGAGTGGCCGCCTTCGCAGTCCGGCTGCGACTGCTGCTGCACAATTACGCTCTCTCCGTCGGACCTCACCGGCAACACGACGCTGCAGTCCATTCTCGATCAGCATCAGAATCAGTCCACACCGACAATCATCTGCCTGGAGGCGGGAACTTACAGCTTGCCTGCCCCACTGCGTCTTACTTCGGCATACCAGAACATCACGATTGAAGCCTGTCAGCCCGGCTCGGTGAATATTCAGGCTCTCCAGGGCAACGAATCCAATTTTTCCGACGGCCTCATTGTCCTCGATCAATCGAGCTCCATTAAGTTCACGGGGCTCAATTTTCTGGTGCCGGTGACAAACTATTCCGCAACCACCTTCGCAGGACAGGCCCTCTCATCACTCGACTCTTCAGTCGCCTCCATGGTACAGAATCTCTTCGTCTCCATCGGCATCCGGGGCGTTAGCGGAACTACAATCTCCATCACTCAATGCGCCTTTGAACTGGGTTACTCAGCGGAAGGAAAAGGCACGCAATACTCCTCGCTCTTTGCGGCAGCCATCTTCCTGAACGGACAAAGCTCCGGCCTGACAATCGACAACAATGAGTTCGTCGCCAGAACCATCGATCGACCATCTTCCGATGTCTTCACAACCGGCGTGTTGCTCGCCTCCACCGTCTCCTTCGGTGTTCCAACCACCATATTTGTAGATCAATCCGCGGCTGAGCGAAATCTCATCAACGAGGTACCGAAACTCAAAGCCCGTGCCGAGACAGAAGCCGCACAAGCCCCGGCTAAGACAGAAGCTCAGGCTCCAGCCAAAACAGAAACCCCAACAGAAGCGCAGCTTGCGGCGAATGCGCCCACACTGAATCTCGGCATCACAGGCGAGCGGCCCGTTCTCGGCGAAATAGGACTGCAAAACATCGGCGGCCAACTCCAGAACATCTTCAGCTTCGGTAACACCTCTCAAGCCACGCTTGCCTCGCAGGGAGGAACCGTACTTGCGGCTACGCTCGACACCTCCAGGCTCCGCAACAACACCTTCGCCCGCCTCACGGCAGCCGCCCTATTGTTAGGCGAGCCGGGAAGCCTTGATGCTATCGGCAATACCACCACGAGCTGCCGTGCGGGTATCTGGATCGTCTCGTCTGCACTGACGCAGCAACTTCTAACCGATCCTCAGAACCTTGCGCTGCTCGGCGCAACGGTGGCGTTGGGTTACCCTCTGCCGCAGAATGATACGTCCACCCCCACTACCGTTGTTGCAGCGCCAGCCTCCACATACATCTACACCGGAACCAGTAATTACACCGACTCGCAAGGCAATGTCTGGCTGCCGGATGCCTCCGCATCGAACGTCACCGTAAGCGGTGGCGCTCTTGCGCATCCCATTCCCCTGCCCAACGTGACCGGCACCAGTGATCCCGCGCTGTATCAGTCCGAGCGTTATGGCAACTCCTTTACCTATACATTCAATAGCCTTCCCTCGGGCTACTACTCGCTGACGCTCAAATTTGCCGAGATCTTTTACGTCGACAATCAGAGCAACAAAGGTGTTCGCGTCTTCGACGTCACCGTCAATGGCGCGCCGGTTCTCAACGACTTCGACATCGTCGCCGATGCGGGCGAAGCCTTGGAGGCCGATGACCAGACGTTCTCCGGCATAGTGCCGAACGGCGCTGGTCAAATCGTCGTGCAGTTCACTGGAACAACCGTTGGCTCCGACCAGAATGCCAAAATCTCCGCCGCATCCCTTAGCCCGCTCTGGACCGGAGTTCCATATCTAGGCTCCGGCAATGAAAGCGGCTCGGTGAGCTTCTTCGATCAACTTGCGCAGCTCGCCATGCAGGGATACGCGAATCTCGGATTTTCCCAGCCGCAGCTTCGCGTGCAGAATAACGAGTTGCACGGCCTCACCGCGCCGGGTCTGCTGATCTTCGAAAGCGACAGCATCGTGAACGACAACTCGGGTTCGCTCGTGATGACTGCCAATCGCATCGAGGGAGAAATCGTGGCGAACAGCACCTTCGCCAATATCGACGGAGCTCAAGGAGCCGAGACCAATCTGAACCGTGAGGCGGTTTCTGTCATCGGCTACTTCCCGAGCATGTACTACTACCTGGTCATCGTTGTTTCCGTGAGCCGCGCTGTTGTTTCAGCAAACCTGGTCACCAATGGCAACTTCACAGACGGCTTTGGACCAAGCCTCTATCTCAACGACGACCTGGTGCAGCAGGCCGTCATCTCCGTGATGAGTAATACTCTTTCCGGCAGGCTTTTGGTCGTGCCCGGACGCAACATCAACGACTCAACCCTGGACGCCTACGCGCAGTCGTGGAACTTCCTGAACACCATCGTGGTCTAAGCAAACGAGCCCATCCCTGCGGCTTACGATCGCCACAGGGACGGGCTTTCACTTACTTCGGTCCCCACACGCGGAACTCGCCGCCCAGGTGCATCAGGCTCATCATGTAGAGCATTCCGTCGTAATAGCGGCTCTGCCCGCTTGGCACCGGTGTCTCCCACAACGCCTTCACAAATCGCTTCGCGCGCTCCTGGTCTGTCGCCGCCAGCCCCGCAACTGCGTTTGTTCCCACCAGGCCCGCCGGATGATCTTCATGCGTGAGCCCCGGCGTTGAGCCCAGGTCCTTGCCGTCCAGCGTATACACCGGCCCATATTTGTCGATACCCTGAGACTCGAAAAATGCCTGAATGCGGTCGCTCAGCTCGCGCTCCGCGGGCGCTTTGCCCCACCACGACCAGTCCACAGACCAGTTGCTCGCCGTGCGCCATGCGTCATAGCCAAACTTGTCTGATTGCACAAACCCCGACTTCACCGCAGTGCCATCAAAGTTCGCATACGCCGGAGCTAACCCTGTTTTCGGGTCCGTAGTCTTTACAAAGAAATCCCGGCTCGTCTGCGCAGCCTTCGTCCAGAAGTCGTGGTCTTCCTTCGGTCCCCACAGCGCCCACAACTCATAAAATGCGGGCAGATGATACGAAGGGTCCGTGAACGGATGCGGCGTCTTGTCCGCCACAAACAGGATCATCGGCGGATCGTCATGCATCATCGGTCCCACCGTATGCGCTACAGTCTTGCCTCGCCACTGAATCTCTCCAGTGATTTCCGGCCGATGCACCATCGCCGTCAGAATCTTCTCTGCTTCGGCCTGGTAGTCATAGATTCCCTTGCCATTGCCCCAGCGGTTAGCCGCAAACAACAGCGCCATCGCGAAATAGGATTCCCCATCCGGCGCTGCGCCCTCCGAGTTGTGCGTTCCGTCAGTCTTGCAGCTCCAGGCAAAGTACTGGTAGCTCGGCGCCTTGGGGTCACTGATATACATATACGTCTTAGCCCAGTTCCAGATGCCGTCAAACTCGGCCTTCTTGTTGAGCTGGACGGTAATCATCATCCCGTACGACATGCCTTCAGTCCGCACATCGTGGTTGGCCCAGTCCGTCACATACATCAGCGGGCCATTCTCATTTTTGCCCGCGGCAAAGGCAATGGCCTGCGTCTGCGGATCACCATGAAAGAGCTGCTGAAAAGTAGCTTCGATCTTCTCGTGAGCAGCCCGCTTGGAGTATCCGGCTTCCACCAGCAGATTGCGATATTTACCGGTCGTATAAGCGCCCGCGCTATCCGCAGGCTGCTTCTGCGCGGCAACCCCCACGCATGAGATCAATGCGAAAAACAGCGCTGCGCCAACTCTGGGCTTCATCTCGTTTTATCCCCGTGAAAAGCGATTTACTGATTCAGTATTCGCAAGGAGAGTATCGCGGTTTTGCAGCCGCTGGCAAATTACTTTTTATGTAGAGGAAAACGCTTGAAGCCTGCGTGCAGAAAGCTTTACCAGAGGCCCCAGTCGCCGCGCATCAGCACCCACGCTGCCAGCAGCAGATTGCTTACAGCATGTGCCGCAACCGCATCGCCAAGCTGGCCCTTGTATCGAGCCAGCAGGGCAAAGGCCAGCCCGGCCACGGTGCCCACCATCCATTGCTGACCGTGCATCAGCCCAAAGACGACCGACGAAATTAGTATCGAGATCACAGTCAGCTTGCCGAGTGGAAGGCCATCGAATCCGCGGTTTACAAGCCTGCGCGCCAGAAACCCGCGAAAGGCGAGCTCCTCAGCCAGAGGAACCGTAATCGCGGCTGCGGCTATGCGAATCGAAATCCATGCCCAGCGAGCAGCGGGAGAAAGTTGGTTCATCTCCGTGCCCAATGCCGCTGCAACCGGCTGCGCTTCCCTCAAGTGCGGAAATATCCAGACCAGAAATACAGCCGCGCCAACCGCCAACGCCTCCCAGCCAAATCGCCATTGAATGGTCTTATATGTTTTGCGGTAATGCCACAGTGCCCAGCCTGCTGCCACAAACCGCAGCGGATAGAGCCACTCAAAATGTCCTGAAGCGGCCCGGGAAATGAAGGACGCAGCAAGAATCGCCAGAAACGGAACCAGATAGGCTGCAGTGGCTGGAGATTCCGATTCTGTGTTTGCCCACGCGCGAGGACCAGCAGGAGCCGGAATCTCCAGATCGTGTACATAACTGCCTGATCCAGGCGAAGCAGACGAATATCGGCGAACCCAGCGTAACTTGCCCGCGGCCATGGCGAACAAATATGCCACAACGGTGAAGGCAATCCATCCTGCTTGCGAATGAAAGCCAACCATCGCTACCTCAGGCGCTCCCGCATTGCCAATCAGTATCAAGACCACGAGCCGCGCTATGTTCAAGACCCATGCGGCAGCAAGCGCGCATGGAATGAGCACCAGCGCTTGCGGAAAGCGGTTCTCCTTGCGAAAGAACAGCAGCCACGCCGTGGTGAAGATCAGCATCAACCCCAACCCTTCGAAACCGGAACAAGCTGCTTCCACGGTTACGCGAAAGCGATCGGTGCCTAAGAGGAAGGTTGCCGGATCGGCTACAACGGAAGGCAGCATTAATCTGAGAACAGACGCAGCCGAACGAAAGGCAAGAACCTGCAAAACCCGTCCCTGTGCCAGGATGCTCATGTTCCAAGCGGTCTGCATCGGAAACCGCAGGCACCAGGCCGCCACGCCCACCAGCAGCGAGTAGAGCCACAGTTTGCCCGTGGCATGAATCATTTCCTTGAATGCGCCGAACGGAATGCAGGCCAGCGCGGCGAGAGCCAGTCCCGCCAGTACTACAAGACTGATGGCCGCGGAAGAGACCAGAACCCAGGCGCCATCTACATGCCGGGAAACAAGAGCAGCACACCACGCCGCTCCCACGCAGATAAGATGAAGGGCGAAGAGACCGCCGCGGAACTGCAAGGGGAGACGCATGGCCTTGAGCGTCCGGTAACCAAGGCAGGTAAACGCAGCAAGCGCCGCAATGCCAATAGGCGCCAGCGGAGCAATCAGCAGACCAACATGCACTATGCTCGCCAGAATCGCGGCATCGATCGCCACGATCATCAGGAACAAGTGAATGCGCCCCAGTATATGCGAAGGCATACGAGTGCTGAGGCCGGACCGGGAACTTGCGTTCGCGGTCCACGCGGGATTGGAAAAAGAATTCAGGGCGTACTGTCCTAGCTGCGGCGCCGTGAGCGCATGACGGTCAACATGCCGGCAAGCAGGGAGACTCCTCCGACAGCTGCGCCGGGATCGATCTCAGGAGCGCGGACCGGCGGCGAAGTACGGCCGGAAGGTGGCGGAGGTGGAGCTTTGGGTTCAAAATATCGAACTGGCCCCAGCTCGCGAGCTGAACTCGACTCCACCGGAGACGTAAAGTGGCCATTGGCGAACAAACTTTGGCCTGCGGCGTATACGCTCGGAGTCATGCTCAACACAAATCCTGTACAAACCAAGGAGCACTTCAAGAAGAACTTCAAAACTACACTCTCACGTTTTCTCAGGAGCCCGCCCGAACTGGAAAACAACTTCATTCCCTCTCTGTTTTATAGGCCTGTCCTGCGCCTGATTTTTGACAGGAATGATTGTTCTTCTGTACGGGTTATGTCATCCAGCATTGCGTTTTGATGCTGTCTAATCGTGCAGCATACAAAACTGCTAAGTTGTCCGGTCGGCAACGTCCCGGCTGCGCCACTGACTCTCTGTGTCTGCAAACAAAAGCTTGTAGTCATAGAGAACCGGCGAAACTTCTTCCATAGTGATTCTTTCGGAATGACGCCTGTAATTCAAACAATTTCCATGAGTTAGCAGATGCAAATAGTAATCGTCATGACTCTCAGGGGTACTTCCGGATTTGGCTGCAGGTGGTAGAACGCTTTGTTACTTTCAAGCCATTGAGTCATAACACTCCAGGTGTACGTGCCGGCATAAAGCGTTTGAAAACTGCATTCTGGCCAACGGATGCACTCCCCATTCGTAACCTGCTCTGCGAAAATTAGGTTTGAATGCTCTCTCTTCAAAATGCGGGAAAACGCTTTGGACCACGTGTCCTGTTCATGGAAGCCAACTGGCTCATCCGCGCAAAAGAAAAAACCGCGCTTGTGGGCGCCAACGGCACCGGAAAATCCACGCTGATGAAAGTGCTTGCCGGTATGGAGCAACTCGACTACGGCGAAATTCAGCAGACACGCGGCATGAGCATCGGCTATCTGCCGCAAGAGGGTCTGCCTCTCACGGGGCGCACCATCTTTGACGAGTGCCTCACGGTCTTCGACGAGATTCACGCCATGGAGCGCGAGATAGAACAGCTTGGCGCGCGCATGTCCGAACTGGATCATGCAAGCGCGGAGTACGAGTCCACTGCGGAGCGATTTTCTCTTTTGCAGGAACGCTTTCATGCGCTCGATGGCTACGCGCTGGGCGCGCAGGTTGGTTCTGTGCTCACCGGCCTCGGCTTTGGTAAAGAGGATTGGTCGCGCAGAACCGATGAGTTCTCCGGCGGCTGGCAGATGCGCATTGCGCTGGCCAAGCTGCTCCTCGCCAAGCCGAACCTGCTTCTGCTGGACGAGCCGACGAACCATCTCGACCTCGAAACCCGCAACTGGCTTGAGGAGTATTTGAAGTCGTATCCATTTGGATACATTCTCATCTCGCATGACCGCTATTTTCTCGATGTGACTATCGACCGCACCGTGGAGATATGGAACAAGCGGCTCAACATCTATCAGGGCAACTACACCAAATATCTGCGGCAGAAAGACGACCGCCGCGCGCAGCTTGAAGCGGCGTATCGCAATCAGCGCGGCCAGATCGAACATCTTGAAGCCTTCATCAATCGCTTCCGCGCCCAGGCCACCAAGGCCAAGCAGGTGCAGAGCCGTATCAAGGAACTCGAAAAGATCGAGCGCATCGAGATTCCCGAGGAAGAGCCCGTTATTCACTTCAGCTTTCCTCAGCCGCCGCCCTCGGGCCGCATGGTTGTAGAGGCTGAAGGGCTGTCAAAAAGTTACGGCGAAAAGCATGTACTCAACAATGTGCGATTCGGCATTGAGCGCGGAGATCGCGTGGCGCTCGTCGGCGTCAATGGAGCGGGAAAATCCACCCTCATCAAGCTGCTCACCGGGGTCGAAGCGCCGACAACGGGAATAGTAAAGCTGGGCCACAACGTCGTCAGCGAATACTTTGCGCAGGACCAGTACAAGGTCCTCGATCCCGAAGCGCGCATGTTGGACGACATCAGCCGCGCCGCTTTGAAGGTGCCTGAGCCTGAGCTGCGTTCGCTGCTCGGGTGCTTCCTCTTCAGCGGCGACGATGTATTCAAGAAGCTCGGCGTGCTTTCCGGCGGCGAGCGCAACCGCTACGCATTGGCGCGCATTCTTGTCTCTCCTTCTAATTTCCTATTGCTCGACGAGCCGACGAACCATCTCGACATGCGCGCGAAAGACGTGCTGCTTGAGGCCATCGCCAACTTCTCGGGCACCGTTGTGTTTGTCTCGCATGACCGTTACTTCATCGACAGGCTGGCCACGCGCGTGCTGGAAGTGGAGAACGGCACCGTAATAAGCCATGAAGGCAATTACGAAGATTACTTGCGGCGCAAAGAAGGGCTCCTCGCCGGAACCTCGGCACCAGATTCGTATCAGGGCACGACTTTAGCCGTGCCGAAAAGACCACAGGAAAAAGATGGGGCTTTAGCCCCCGCCGAAACCAATCGCGACTCCGAATCCACGAAGGACAAACCAAAACGCCTCAATCCCATCAAGCAGAAGCAGATGGAAGACCGCTGCGCGTTTCTTGAAGAAGAGATCCCGCGCGTTGAGTCTTCCATTGTGCATACAGAACAGCAGCTTGCTGTATTTGTTTCCGCGCAGGAGACGCAGCGGCTTACCACGCTTGCAGAAGACTTGCGCACGCAGCTCACCGCCCTTACCGCTGAGTGGGAAGAGTTGATGCTTCATCTGGAAGAACAATCGATTTAAGCGAGAGCTATTCCGACTGCGCGATTGTCAGATTCATGCGTGTTTGAAATGGTTACAGCTTTCCATGAACGGCTTCAAGCAGCAGAATCAGGCCAACTGCGACAAGGCCGAAGTAGACATACTTAACGAACCCTTCACGCTCCATGCGGTGATTGAGGAACCTGCCGAGAAATATGGCCGGAACTGCTACGGGAAGCGATACAAGGTAATAATGCGTCACTGCGGGAACCCACAATCCTGCCCACCAATATCCTGCGAGAGCTATCAAACTGGCCGGCAGAAAATATGCCTGAAGCGTAGCGCGAAAGTGCTGTGCAGTCCACTGCCGCATGGTTCCATAGATGGCGAGTGGCGGCCCGTTCATCCCGTAGGCGCCGCCAAGAATGCCGGCGGCGAAGCCGCACACGAGCAGTAGTCGAATATCATCCTGCTGCAAAATGACTCGTCTGGATGCAAGCAGCGAATACAGAGAAAAACCGATGATGGTTAGGGCCAGGACAACCTTGACCGATGTGGGATGACTGCTGGTGAGAAGAAGCAGACCAATCGGGATTCCGAAGATGGTTGCTGCGATCAGCCAGCTTGCACTGCGGAGATGAATGCGCCGCCAGTCCTGAAGAACGACGATCCCTCCTATGGTGACGGACAGAAGGGTAGCCAGCGGAGTTGCGACTGTGATGGGGATAAACAGCGCGAGAAGAGGGACTGCAACCAGGGCCTCTCCGAACCCAAATGTGGAACGAATCAACGTGGCGGTAAAAATAATCAGAAGCACCCAGGTCAATGCCATGTTGAATGCAATCAACTCCTGAAAAATTCAAACGGTTCCATTAGATATGGTACGGGGCATCATCGTGCGTGGATACGTCGTGGATAATTTAAATACGATGGCACTTTTGTGGAGTCCCGAGAGTTGGTCCAAGCGGCTGGCAGAGTTGGAAGCCCGCTCTGGCGATCTGAAAGCTGTTCCGCTGCGGCGAGATGTGCGTTCGCTCGGCATTCTGCTCGGCGAAGTTCTGCGCGAGCAGGCAGGCGACGAGTTCTTTGAGCTGGTCGAGGCACTTCGCAAGGGCACCATCCGCCGCCGCGCAGCCGAGACCCGCCGCAACCGCAAAGAGGCTGCGCGCCAGGGCGCCGAGGCACTCAAGCTCGTGCATTCGCTGCCCGTCGAGCAGGCTATTCTTCTCTCGCGTGCCTTTGCCTTCTACTTCGAGCTCATCAACCTGGCTGAGACCAACCATCGCAAGCGCCGCCGCCTGGCTTTGCAGCTCTCCGGTGAAGCGGCTGAGCAGCGCGGCTCGCTGGCCGGAACATTTGCCATCATGAAGCGCGTGGGCATCGGCTCGGAAGAGGCGCTGGAGTGGCTGCGCCGCGTGCTGATTGTGCCGGTCTTTACCGCGCATCCCACGGAAGTGGCTCGCCGCTCCGTAATGTTCAAGCGCCGCCGTATCGGCGAATTTCTTGCCGCGCTTGACCGCATCCCAACACCGCGACAGGAGCTAGCGCACCTTGAAGACGCAATCCGCGCGGAGATCACCAGCCTGTGGCAGACAGACGAGGTCCGCTCGCGCAGACCCACCGTCTACGACGAGATCAAGATGGGCCTCGATTATTACGATGTCGCCATCTTCGCCACGCTGCCCGTGCTCTACGAAGAAATTTCTGAGGCTCTGCGCTGTGTCTACGGCCTCAAGATTGAGCCGCACAACCTGCCGCAAGTGTTGCGCTTCGGCTCATGGATCGGCGGCGACCGCGACGGCAATCCCTTCGTTACGCCGGAAGTTACGCGCGATGCCATCCGCCTGGCTCGCATGCACCTGCTGGCCTTTTATCGCCGGCAGTTGGAGCGCATCATCGATCTGCTCACCTCGAGCGCTCAGCAGATTCCCGTCAGCCGCGAGCTTCGCAAGCGGCTTGAAGATTACATTGAGCAGCTCCACGTGCCTGCCGAGCAGGTCTTTGGCGAGCAGTTCGAATTCGAGCATTACCGCCGATTCGTCCTCTGCATCAAGGCACGCGTGCGGCGCACTCTGGAGTCTGCTGTAGGCGGTTCGTTGCCTCCTTTGAGCGGAATTTCAGGGCAGGGTCATGAACTTCTGGCGCAGGCGCTGCCTGCGTATGGCTCGGCGCGGGAACTACTCGACGATCTTGAAACTCTTCGTAATTCTCTCGCCTCCAATCGCGGCCTGCGCATCGCCGAATCACAGATCGATCCGCTCATCCTGCAGGTCCGCACCTTTGGGCTCCATCTGCACACGCTGGATATTCGCCAACATGCGCGCGTTCACGCTCAAGCCCTTAAAGAAGCAGCCGCGGACGTCATTGCATCGGATCTGCCCGGAGCGTTGTCCACCGAGACGGCCGGGGTTCTCGAGACCTTTCGCGTCATCGCCGAGACCAAGCGGAGCAGCTCGCCGGAGGCCATTCGACATTACGTCATCAGCGGCGCCGCATCCGTGGATGACGTGCTCGCCGTAGTACGCCTGGCGCGGCTCGGCGGAGCGCGGATGGAAGGTACCAAAACCGATCCCGGCCTTATGCCGGTGCCGCTCTTCGAGTCCATTGAAGATCTGCGCCAGGCTCCTGAGATATGCCGTGAGCTATGGTCGCGGCCCGACTATCGCCAACTTGTTGCAACATGGAATAACTGGCAGGAAGTGATGCTCGGCTACTCGGACTCCAATAAAGATGGCGGCATGCTGACCAGCACTTGGGAAATCTTCCGCGCGCATCGCGATCTGCACACCGTTGCCCGCGAGTGCGGCGTGAAGCTGCGTCTCTTCCATGGCCGCGGCGGCACCGTGGGCCGTGGCGGCGGGCCTACGCATCGGGCCATCTTTGCGCAGCCCATGGATTCTTTTGAAGGCCAGCTCCGCATTACGGAACAGGGCGAAGTGCTCAACTTCAAATATGCGGACGAGGTGCTTGCCGAGCGTAACCTGGAGCTGATGATTGCCGCTTCGATTGATGCTCTGGCACGCCCCAACGCACGCGATCCGAAAGGACACTTCACCGGCATCTTAAAGCCTGAGTGGGAGGCTGCGCTCGATGAGCTTTCGGAGATTTCCTTCGGCTTCTACCGCGAAAACATTCTCGACAACCCCAGCGTCATTACCTATTTCGAAGAATCGACGCCGGTAGGCGAGCTGGAACAGGCCAAGATCGGGTCACGCCCCGCACGGCGCAAAGCCTCGCGCAACATTGCTGACCTGCGCGCCATCCCCTGGGTCTTCGGCTGGACGCAGTCGCGGCTGCTGGTGCCGGCGTGGTTCGGCGTGGGCCATGCCATTGAGCAGTATCTCGCGCCTCCCGGCACGTCCAAGGTGCGTCTCAAGCTGCTCCAGGAGATGGCCCGCGAGTTTCCACTCTTCATCGACCTCGTCCGCAATGTAGAGATGGCGCTCGGCAAGGCCGACCTGGCTACAGCGAAGCTCTACTCTTCGCTCGTTGAAGACTCAAAGCTCCGCGATCAGGTTTACGAAATGCTGGTGGCTGAATTCAATCGCAGCGTGCGCGCCGTTCTGGCGATTACCGGCCAGAAGCAGCTGCTGGAAGGCAATGAAGTGCTGGCCAACTCTATCCGCTTGCGCAATCCCTACGTCGATCCAATGCACCTGATCCAGGTGGATATGCTGCGCCGCAAGCGCACCGGCGAAAATACCCCGGAAGTAAACCGTGCCATCTCCGCAACAATCAGCGGAATTGCCGCAGGCCTGCGCAACACAGGATGAAATCGCTGAACCGTGAAAAACGGTCCGTCGCCCACTTGCATCCCCCCACCCACGGGGGCTACCCTGTACGCATGCGTCGATGTCGCTAACACCGTCCTGGTGAGAGTTCCGACGCTAACGTGTGCCTGCCTGCGCGTTTCTTCCTGCCACACAAGCTCCACCAATCCCCGAACATAATTTTTAGACTGCGGGGATTCTTCCCGCTCAAAAAGAGGAGAACATCATGGCGCGCATTGCCGCGAATGTTACGGAACTGATTGGGGGCACACCGCTGGTCAAGCTGAACCGCCTGGCCGACGGACTGCCCGCTACCGTTGTAGTCAAGCTCGAGAGCCGCAACCCGCTAGCCAGCGTGAAAGACCGCATCGGCTTTGCCATGATTGACGCGGCAGAGAAAGCCGGCAAGATTAAGCCGGGCGAGACGGTTCTGATTGAGCCCACCAGCGGCAACACCGGCATTGCGCTGGCGTTTGTGGCTGCGGTGAAAGGCTACAAGCTTATCCTCACCATGCCGGAGACCATGAGCCTGGAGCGCCGTGTGCTGCTCAAGGCGTTTGGCGCGGAGATTGTTCTCACACCCGGGCCGAACGGCATGAAGGGCGCTATCGCCAAGGCCAATGAGATTCTGGCGAAGACGCCGAACGGTCATATCCTGCAGCAGTTCGATAACCCGGCCAATCCTGCGGTCCATTTGGCGACCACCGGCCCGGAGATTTGGAACGATACTGACGGCGCGGTGGACATTCTCATCTCAGGCGTGGGCACAGGCGGCACAATTACCGGAATTGCGCAGTACATCAAGCCGCTCAAGCCATCATTCAAGGCCATTGCGGTGGAACCTACGGACAGCCCTGTGCTCTCCGGCGGCAAGCCCGGGCCACATAAGATTCAAGGCATCGGCGCCGGCTTCATTCCCTCTATCCTGGACACAAAGCTGGTGGATGAAGTGATTCAGGTTACTAATGATGAGTCGATTGCAATAGCGCGCCGTCTGCCGCTGGAAGAGGGCATCTTTGTCGGCATCAGCTCTGGCGCAGCCGTGGCTGCGGCACTCAAGGTGGCGGCGCGCCCGGAGAACGCAGGCAAGCTGATCGTTGTTGTGCTGCCGGACTTTGGCGAGCGCTATCTCTCCAGCGTGCTCTTCGATTCGCTTCGCCAGGAAGTTCTGGCCCTGCCCACGGAATCAGTTACGCTGTAAAAAGCAGGAAACAGGGATCAGGGATCAGCAAACCCTAGTCCCCTAGTCCCTTGGTCCCTGTTCTTATGTTCGACCGCATCCGCGAAGATATTCGCACCGTTTTTGAGCGCGACCCCGCAGCCCACTCGTGGCTTGCAGTGGTTACGTGCTATCCGGGTCTCTGGGCGGTATGGTTCCATCGTGCCGCGCACTGGCTCTGGAACGCGCATCTTCGCCTGCTTGCGCGCATTCTTTCGCAGAAGGCGCGCTTCCTCACCGGCATTGAGATTCATCCCGCAGCCACCATCGGCCGCCGCCTGTTCATCGATCACGGCATGGGTGTGGTGATCGGCGAAACTGCGGTCATCGGCAACGATGTGACCCTTTATCAGGGCGTGACGCTGGGCGGCACCGGCAAGGGCCACGGCAAGCGCCATCCAACCATCTGCAACAATGTCTTCATCGGCAATAACACCAACGTGCTCGGAAATATCAGCGTTGGCGAGAACTCCCGCATCGGCGCAGGCTCCGTGGTGCTGACGGATGTGCCGCCCAACTCAACTGCCGTGGGCGTGCCTGCGCACATTGTCTACCGCAACGGTGAGCGCATCCTCATTACCGATCCGCGAGAGATTAAAGATCCGCTCTCAGACGCGCTCATTGCGCTCTCTGGCCGCATGGATCATCTCGAAGCGCGGCTCGGCAGCGTTGCGCGCCAGGCTGAGCCCTTTGCCGCGGAAGAGGCCGACCGCACGGCCTATCGCAAGCAACTGGATCTGCTTGCTGAGTATGTGTCGATGGGTGAAGGCATCTAGCGCCACTGAATTCCAGCGAAACGTCAGTAGTGAGTGGTATCGTAAATTTGTTCACGCATCCTCATCCGGAGCCTCCGTTTCTTGTCCCGCGTTCGTACGCTTCTTGCCTGCATCCTCGCCGTTCCCGCGCTCCTGCAGGCAGCTCCGCATATCTACCCCGTACCCGTCCCGCAGGAGCTGCGCTCAACTGCATTTACTGTCACGGTGAACGGCAAGCCTGTTGACGTGGCCCATGCCGCGGCAAGCTACGATTTCGCGAACTTCGATATTACCGGCGCGGTGGATGTGGAGATCACTGCCGCCGAGCCGGGCTTCTGGGATCACGGCGTAGATATAGAGCCGTGGCGGCTTGGAATTCGCGCACAGCGAACAGGCCAGACCATTCGGTTTCACCTGGCAGGTCCGGCAAAGCTTTCGATCAGCCGCCCACGCGACTTTCTCAACCACGCATCGATGCTCTTTCTCTTCGCTGGCTCGCCGCCGCCTGCGCCTCCAAAAGGGCCGAACGTAAAAGCCTACTCGCCAGGGGTGTATCACGAGAGCCTCAATCCCAAAAGCGGTGACACGCTGTATCTGGCTCCCGGCGCATACATTTATGGCAGCCTCAATCTCTGGCAGGTAGATAACGTAAAGCTGCTGGGCCGCGGCGTCATCATTTATGACGGGCCGCAGAATCCCGATGACGATGATGGCTGGATGCAGAAGCCTGACTGGCACTGCGTAGATTCGCTCGAAGCGCATCACGTCGAGGTTGATGGGCTCACCTGCATTCTGCGCTCGCGCACCTGGTCCATCCAGATGAAGGATTCTTCAGATTTCACCTTCGATGATCTGCGCATCGTCGGCGGAAATCCCGGCAACGCTAATCAGGATGGCATGGACTGGGTGGGCTCATCGAACGGCGTGGTCCGCGATTCTTTCTTCCGCGCCTCAGACGATGTGATCGCGCTGATGGGCAACTGGGATGGCTATACGGATGCCGATATGCTGCGTCCCGGCAAAGATGTGCATGACATTCTGATTGAGAACAGCGAGCTTTCCACCAGCATCTCTAACATCGTTCGCGCAGGCTGGCCGCAGAAGATCTTTAACTCGCACAACTTTACTCTCCGCAACTCCGACATTCTGCATGCAGGCATCGGCGCATGCATCCAGAACTTCGGCCTGATCGGTTTCTGGGGTGCAAAGGACGCCAAAGGCCTGCATCAGAACTACACCTTTGAGAATCTCTTTCTCGACAACTGGTACTCGCTTGCGCAACTGGAGCAGGAGCAGCCCGCGCTGAAAGACTTCACCTTTCGCAACATCTGGGCGCTCGATCAGCCGCCAATGATTGCGTCCACCATAAAAGGCGATGTGTCAGGCGTAACGTTTGAAAACGTAAAGTACGGCCAGCACGTGGCGGAAAACAACGCCGATCTGCCGCTGTTTGTGGATGCCGCGGAACAGCCGCATTACGCGCCCTCAGCCGGTCCTGTTGCAGCCTTCACGCTCGACAAACCGATCGTCGCAACCAATCAAGATGTTCTCTTTACGGCAAGCAAGTCTGAGAATGCCGCGTACACATGGTACTTCGGCGATGGAACCACGGCACAGGGCCGCAAGGTTCATCACACTTACAAAGATACGGATGGTTCCGATCTCGATGGCACAAATGGCGCAGGGCGCTTCCGCGTGCTTCTTCAGGTCAAAGACGATCAAGGCCGCCAGGATTGGGCCGCGCAGGGTCTTGTTGTTGTTGCCAAATGGCAGGACGCCACCTTGGCTGCCGGACCCATGCTTGCTGGTCTTGCGTTCCAGGTCTATGCGGGCTCATGGACCGAGTTGCCCGATCTCAAGAAAGAGACCGCTGTCATCACCGGCGAGTCGCCGAACCTGAACGCCAATGCGCGCGGCTTCGAGCGATATGCCGTCGCGTGGGATGGACTTCTCGACATTCCGGCGGACGGCGGCTATACCTTCCATCTCATGGACCGTGACGGCGCGCGCCTTGTTCTCGATGGCATAGAAGTAGCTCGCACCGGTCCGCCCTTTGCAAATACCTGCGGTTCCATCGGCAACGCCGTGCGCTATGATCGCGGCTCACTTGGCCTGCGCGCGGGACTGCATACTTTTCACGTGGAGCAGCTTCACAATGCCAGCAATGGCGCGCCGCGAATTCTGTGGGAGGGGCCATCTTTGCCTGTCATCGACATTCCCTCCGCGGCCTTCACACATCCGCGGCAGGATGTGATCACTGCAAGGTAGCCGGTCTACTTTTTCTCCGGCGCGTCAGGCTTTTCCGGTGGAGGCATTCCCATCACCTTGATCAGCCGTTCGTCCTCAGCGTTGTTCAGACTGTTGGTCTTTTCGAACTCAGCCCTGGCATCGTCTGCCCGGCCCATCGCGCGATAAAGCCGCGCCAGCCGCCAGTGTGAGGCTGCATCCTTGGGCGTGAGCCGGATCGCTTCCTTCAGTTCCATCACAGCGGCATCGTTCTGGCCGGCGTCCGCATACAGCGTGCCCAGGTCCCTGTGCGCCATCGCATTCTGCGGTATCAGCTTCACCAGCTTCTCAAGCGACGCCCGAGATTGCTCTGTCTTGCCGGTCTTCATCTGCGTATCGGCAAGGTAAAGCATGGCCAATACATGCTGCGGATTATTTTGAATCTCCGCTTCAAACTGCTCCGTCGCTTCGCCATACTGCGCCTTGGTCCACAGCAGATAGCCCAGACCAAAATGCACGTTTGGCTGCTCGGGGTCCACGGCAATCGCCGCGCGAAACTCCTTCTGCGCGCCCAGCGGATCGTGCATCTCATCGAGCGCTTCGCCCACAAGCATGTCCGCTTCAGCAGATTCCGCATTCAGCGCGATTATGCGATGAAACGCATCGAGAACGCATTGGTACTCCTTGGCAAACAGGCAACTGTGCGCCAGTGTCAATTGCAGCTCAAGGTTTTGTGTGTCGGCATCGGCGGCGCGCTTCAGATAAGGAGTTGCGGCAGCATACTCGCTTAGCCCGTAATGCGACATGCCCACCAGCAGTGTTACCCGCTGATCGCCGGGGTCAGCCTTCAGCATGGGCGAAAACATCTCTATGGCCTGCTTATAGTCCCCGTTTTTGAAGTACGCCAGCCCCAGATTCGGCCGTAGCGCAGGCATCGCGGGCGCAATTACCATCGCTTTGCGATACGCCGCAATCGCCTCTGCGAAATGCCCCTGCCGCGCCTCAAGCTGGCCAATGTGTGCATACGGCTCAGCCTCGCCGGCATGATGTGCGGAGTACGCGCGCCACGCCGCTGCCGCCTCCGCGTTTTGGCCTTGTTGCTCCAGTGCGCTCGTGTCCGGCTTCATGTCGGTCTGTGCGAATACAAACTGTCCGCATGCAAGCGCAGCCATCACAAGAGCTGAGAGCGTATTGTGCTTCAGTCGCCTCAGAAATACGTCTCCGCCACATCCACCACGTTGTATTCGCTGTCCACAATCGGCAGCACGCGCCACTTGTCGAAGGTGAGGCACGGATGGCAAATATCAAAACCAATCATGTCGCCCACGCGCACATCGTCTCCCGGTTTGATTGCGAGAAAGCCATGCTGGTCCATCAGCTTGCTCACTTCCCAGTGCGCGGGCGCGGGCGTCGGCGCCGCACCACCGGGCCGATAATGCAGCGCTGGTATAGGCAGGCCGGAGTCAAAAGCCGCATCCCGTCTGCCCAGTCCCACAATCGCCTTCTGTGGCTCTGGAATCGACTGCACATACGCCCAGACATGCAATGCAGTCTCAAGGCCCGGCTGCAATTTGCATGCAACTGGATTGGTCTTTTCCATCCTCAGTTGCGCCTCCCGGTAGTTGCCCGCATCGTGCGTAAGGTAGCAGCCGGGGCGCAGCACAATCTCCGCATCTGTGAGCTTGGATGCCGCTGTAAACTCCTCCGCCACCACGTCGAACCACGCTGAACCAGCGCCGGTGAGAATCGGCCTGCCCACAAAGCGCCCTTCAGCAGACAGGTTCACGACGAGATCGCATGCCCGCCGCAGAAACGCGCGAATCTCATCCTCTTCTTTCAGCACGCCCTCGTACACTTCCACACCGCGCAACGCCAGCGCGCCCTTGTGCTCAGTAAGCGCGTGTAGAAGCTCCTGCAACTGCGCATCGTTGCGAATCCCCGCGCGCCCGCCTTCGACACCAAGCTCAATCAGCACATTCAGCTTTTGTCCGGACGAAGAAAAGAACTTCCCAAGCTGTTCCACCTGCGCTGCCGAATCGACAAGGCAGTAGAACTCAAACTCCGCATTGCTCAGCAGCCGCGCAATCATGTCCATATTCGGCTTACCCACAAGCTGGTTGGCCATCAGCACGCGGCGTACGCCATGCTCATACGCGACTGAAGCCTGATGCGCCGTCGCCACCGTAATGGCCCATGCTCCCGCATTCATCTGCATGGCAAAAAGCCGGGGAGCCATCGTCGTCTTGCCGTGCGGAGCCAGCTTCACGCCATATTCGGCCATGAACTGCCGCATCCACTTGAGGTTATGCTCCAGCTTCTCGCGGTAGAGAACCGCCGCGGGCAGGCTCAGATCCTCGCGCAGCAGGTTCCACCCGCGTTTTCCAATTTCTTCCATGGAAACCGGCGCGGAGAGCTGGCCGATACCTTTATTTAGCGGATTGATTTTATGCGAACTGACAAGTGAGATCATAAACACCCTTTATTCTAAAGGCATTGCGATGACGAACTGTGACCTCATTCTGCGCCGGGCGCGCGTTGTGGACGGCTCCGGCGGCGAACCCGACATTCTCGACGTTGCGGTGGCCGATGGCCGCATTGCAGCCATCGCTCCTGCGCTCTCACTTAACGCGCTCACAGAGATCGACGCCGAAGGACTCGTTCTCGCTCCCGGCTTCATCGATACGCACACGCATGACGATACCAGCGTGATCGAGACGCCTGAAATGCTTCCCAAGATTTCGCAGGGCGTCACCACCGTCATCGTGGGCAATTGCGGTATTTCTGCCGCGCCGGTGCGATTGAAGCCGGAATCTCTCACAACAGGGCCGCCTGACCCAATGAACCTTCTCGGGCGCGCCGAATTCTTCCGCTATCCTACCTTCGCTGCGTATGTGGCTGCCATTGCCACTGCAAAGCCCGCCGTCAACGTCGCCGCGCTTGTCGGGCACACCGCGCTACGCAGCAATGCCATGGACCGCCTGGACCGCGCTGCCACGGAGGCTGAGATCGCCGCCATGCGTGCGGACCTAGAAGAGGCTCTCCATGCCGGAGCCATCGGTCTCAGCACCGGCCTGGCCTATGCCAATGCCTCTGCCGCGCCAAACTCGGAAGTTCTCTCACTCGCTGAACTTCTCGCGCCAGCTCATGCCGTCTACACCACGCACATGCGCACAGAGACCGAAGCTATCCTCGATGCCATGCAGGAGGCCTTTGAAGTTGGCCGCGAGCATCAGATTCCCGTGATCGTCTCGCACCTCAAATGCGCCGGCATTGATAACTGGGGCCGCAGCGGAGAAGTGCTCAATGCGCTTGATGCGGCCCGAACTCACCAGGAGATTGCCTGCGACTGCTACCCCTACGCAGCCGGCTCCAGCACGCTCGATCTCAAACAAGTGGACCCGCGCGTGTCGATCACCATTACATGGAGCACGCCACATCCCGAGGTCGCAGGCAAGACCGTGGCGGAGATTGCAGAGCTGTGGGGCTTGTCACAAGTCGATGCGGCACGCCGCCTGCAACCCGCAGGAGCCATCTATCACTCCATATCGGAGAGTGATATGCGAAAGATTCTCGCGCACCCCAGTACCATGATCGGCTCTGACGGCCTGCCCCACGATCCGCGCCCGCATCCGCGTCTCTGGGGAACCTTTCCGCGCGTGCTCGGGCGCTATAGCCGCGAAGAAAAACTCTTCTCACTCCCCACCGCCATTCATAAAATGACCGGCCTGCCTGCGCAGCGATTTAATCTGCATAAGCGCGGTTTGATCCGGGAAAACTTTCACGCCGACCTCGTACTCTTCGATCCCGAAACCATCCTCGACACAGCTACTTTCACTGATCCTGTCCGGCCTGCTCAAGGCATTCATTCCGTCTGGGTCAACGGCGTGCTGACGTATACCTCTGCCGGCGCAACCGGCGCGCGCGCAGGCCGTTTTCTCAAGCGCCCGTTTCTCAACCCTGGAGCGATCAATGATTGACGCACACGGCATCTATCTCCTCATAGCCGCTGCCGGTGCGGTAATTGCACTCATCCTGCTTGTCGCATGGGCCAAGCTCAATCCATTCCTCACCATTCTGCTTGTTTCTTTGTCTCTGGGCGTGGCGGCCGGAATGCCGTTCCCCACGATTCTTCGTTCCTTTGAAACCGGTCTCGGCAATACTCTCGCCCACATTGCAGTGGTTGTCGCGCTCGGCACCATGCTCGGCAAAATGATGGCGGAGTCGGGCGGTGCCACGGCCATCGCCAACCGCATCATTGACTGGTTTGGAGAGAAGCGCGTGCCGTGGGCCATGATGGCCATCGGCTTTCTCGTCGGCCTGCCTGTCTTCTTTGAGGTCGGTTTCGTTCTCCTTATCCCCATCGCCTTTACCGTGGCCCGCCGTACCAAGACATCGCTGATTCTTGTTGCGCTGCCCATGCTCGCCGGTCTCTCGGTGGTTCACGGTCTCATTCCGCCGCACCCCGCAGCGCTTCTGGCTGCATCCATCTACAAGGCGAACGTGGGCCGTACCATCTTTTATGGCGTGCTCATCGGCCTGCCCACAGCCATGCTTGCAGGGCCGATCTGGGCAAAGATCATCGCTCCTTTTATCCAGCTTCCGGAAGAAAATCGCATGGCGGCGGAGTTCGCCGAGCATAGTAACGAGCAAGGCACACCGGGCTTTGCAATCACCGTTGCCACCATTCTGCTTCCCGTGGCGCTCATGATGATCGGCAGTTGGGCCGACTCGATTTCATCGCCAGGCAGCCCGTTGAACCAGGGGCTGCATCTTGTTGGCAATGACGATATTGCGCTCTTTCTTGGCGTGCTGGTCAGCTTTTATACCTTTGGAAAACGGCGCGGCTTTACACGCGAGACGATTCTTCGTTTCACCAATGAGTGCCTGGCGCCCACGGCAACCGTTACGCTGCTTGTCGGCGCAGGCGGCGGCTTTGGCCGCATCCTGCAGGATAGCGGCGTCTCAGGCTCCATCGTTACGGTTGCAATGGCGAGCCATGTCCCACTTGTGCTCTTCGCGTGGCTGCTGGCTGCGCTCATGCGCCTCGCCACAGGATCGGCGACAGTGGCCATGACCACCGCTGCCGGCATTGTTGCGCCCATCGCACTGCATACGCCGGGCGCGCATCCTGAGCTGCTTGCGATTGCCACCGGAGCGGGCTCGCTCATCTTCTCGCACGTCAACGATGGCGGCTTCTGGCTGGTCAAAGAGTATCTGGGCCTGAGCGTTCCGCAGACAATCAAAACATGGTCCATTTGCGAGACCATCATCTCTGTTACTGCACTCGTCTTTGCGCTCACACTCTCGTTTCTTCCGCTATGATCGAACCCGGTACAAAAAGGACCGCTCATGAATCCAATTGCTTCTCGCCGCAACTTTTTACGTTCCAGCGCCATCGCAACTGCAGGAGTGGCATTCATGCCCAAAGCATTCTCCGCTTCCTCGTCTCAATTCGTTTATGTCGGCACCTACACCGGCTCTGAAAATCACGGTGAAGGCATCTATCTTTTTGATTTGGACCCCGCGACCGGCGCGCTCAAGAATCGCAAGCTCGCAGCAACTACGACAAGCCCTTCGTGGATCGCGCTCCATCCCTCAAAGCGCTTTCTCTATGCCGTCAATGAAGGCGACACCTCGGGCTCTGTTACGGCCTTCGCGGTCGATGCGGCTTCAGGCGTGCTTCGTCAGCTCAACTCAGTAAGCTCTCACGGCTCCGCGCCATGCCACCTCAGCTTTGATCCAACCGGCAAATTTGCGCTTGTGGCCAACTATGTCTCAGGCACCATCGCCGTGCTGCCGATCAAGGCCGATGGTTCATTTGGAGAAGCCACCGATGTGCAGACACACACAGGTGTTGCCGGCGCACCCAACGGCGCAACCCACGCACCCAAAGGCAGCTTCACCACCATCGGCCATGACGCTCCGCACGCGCATTTCGTCCAGCCTGACGTCAAAGGCCACTTCATCCTCGCCGTCGATCTAGGCCAGGACCGCATCTACACCTATCGCTTCGACTCTGCCGCGGGTAAGCTGGCTCAGCAAACCACCACGTCTATTCCCACCGGTGACGGCCCGCGTCACTTGGCATTCCATCCCAACGGCAAATGGATCTATGCGATTACCGAGCAGGCTTCCACTGTCATCTTCTTCCAATACGATCAAAATTCCGGCTCGCTCAATTCGCAGCAAACCGTCTCTGCGCTGCCGGAAGACTTTGCCGGAAGCAGCTATGGCTCGGAGATCACCATGCATTCCAACGGGAAATGGCTCTATGTCACCAACCGCCTGCATGATTCCATCGGAGCCTATTCCATCGGAGCCGACGGCAAGCTGACGCACATCGGCCACGTCCCCACCCTCGGCGATTATCCCCGCCACACCAACATCGACCCCAGCGGCCAATACTTCTACGTCTGCAATCAAAAAGGCGACAACATCACCAGCTATCGCATCAACCCGCAGACCGGCGCTCTCACATCTACCGGCCACTATACCGCCGCCGGCACGCCTGCCTGCATCATCTTTGCTTAACCGGCCTCAAACCAGGGAAGGGAGATTCAAGGCCCAAGTGCAACGTTTCCGATTTTGAGGAGATAGTTGCCTATGGGCATTGAATCCGCCCTCGATCCCCACGCGCTGCAACAGCACAGCCAGTTTGCGTGCGCCCCAGCCCGGCCGTTGCAGGCGCAGTTCTACGATCCGCGCCTCGATCATCTCAGCCGTGCGGCGTGGACTCCGCTGCGGCCGCCGGCTGTGCTCCCGCACACCGGCCACGCCCTGTTCCCGGAATCGCTTCAGCCACAGATACCCGGTGGGCCGCGTGATCGCGAACTCCCGGCACAGGCTGCTCAGGCTCTCACCGCCACAGGCACGAACCACGAACTCCATCCGCTGCTCCAACACTCCCACAAGCCTCCAAGACATCTCCACCTCACCAGACCGTTTACGCTCCGGTGTAAAGAATCTCCTGATAACAACCTGTAAAGAATGTCATGAGACTGAACAATAAAGCCGCGGATGAATGGGCACCCGGCTCACAAATTTGATTGGGCCATTCTCTCTTTGATGTTTTACAGATAAAATTGCCATATTTCGTTCTTCTTAAAATTGAGATCGAGTCGTGTGGGGATATCTGCGTTCTCCGTCGGTAGGAATCAGCGCGGATATTTTGAGGGGAATTATGGCAAATGGTGTCGATTCAGGTCGTCAAAAAGCGATGACACATTTAAATGCAATGCTCGTCGCAGGCGAAACTTCTCAGTCCGTGGCGCTTCAGCGACGTATCTTTGCCCTTCTGCATAGACGCTTATTTGTAGCAGCCACAACTGGCAGGCTGATTGGTATCGAACGTGGCTTATTGGGAGGTTTTTCCCCTGTCGATCTTCGATGGCAAGACATTAAATCTGCTCATATTCAGCAAGGAATATTCGGAAGTCATTTGACGATCACAGCTCTGACCCAACCTGATTTAGCGATAGGAGGGGCTGTTCGGAAATTTGAGTTCAACGGATTGAATAAAGAAGAAGCTGCGGCCATTTATAGAATTTGTCAGGCCCAGGAGCAGGCGTGGCGAGAAAAACGTCGCTTGCGTGAGTTGGAAGAAATTCGAGCGAAGTCTGGAGGTTTCGTGGGTAACTTCGGTTCTGGAAATGTAGGCTCACCTCCTGAAGAAGACCCCGTATCAAGGCTCAAAAAAGCGAAAGCAATGCTCGAACAAGGACTGATTAGCGACTCTGAGTACGAGACGATCAAGGCGAGGGTGGTAGGGCAAATATAGGAAATATCAGAGGGCGTCGTTTAAGAACATGAGTGCATCATCATGAATAGCGCTTGATATAGCGGCGGCCTTGGATTTCGTATTGGTTGCTGGCTACTCTTGCGATGGCTTCGGTGTAGGCCAGGTGCTCTTCGGCCAGGATGCGGGCGGAGAGTGAGTTGGCATCATCTTCATCGAGGACTTCGATGGCGCGCTGAAGGATGATGACGCCGTGATCGAGATGCTCGTCGACGAAGTGGACGGTGCAGCCGGCGATTTTTACGCCGTAGTCGAAGGCTTGGTGTTGCGCGTCGAGGCCGGGGAATGCGGGTAGCAGCGATGGGTGGATGTTGAGGATGCGGTTGGGAAGCGCGGCGACGAACTCCGGTGAGAGAAGACGAAGGTAGCCGGCGAGGATGATTAGATCGACGCTGTGTTCGCGAACGCAGGCGAGAACATCGGCGTCGTGATCGGCGCGTGCGCGGCCTTTCGAGACATGGAGTGCGGTGGGTAGGCCTAGCTCCTGTGCGGAGATCAGGCCGCCGGCGTCGGCTACGTTCGAGATGACTACGGCGATTTCGACGTTGGCGAGTTTTCCGCTGCGGATCGATTCGGCGATGGCCAGGAAGTTGGACCCGCGGCCGGATAAAAGTACGCCTAGTTTGAGCGGCTTCGATGGAGCGGCGGGTTCCAAAAGCATACCTCAGGGGCTAAAGCCCCAATTGATTTCGCGGTCTGAATTGCCGGGGCTAAAACCCCGGCCTACCGTTCCTACATGTATTGCACGCGGCGGTCGCCTTTGACGATGCGGCCGATGATGTGGAATTTTTCTTCGGCGCGGTCGAGGAGGTTTTTGGCGCGGGTGAATTTGGCGGCGGGGATGGCGGCAATGAGGCCGATGCCCATGTTGAAAGTGCGCATCATCTCGTCTTCAGAGACCTGGCCAAGCTGGCGGAGATGCTCGAAGATAGGAAGCACGGGCCAGGAGCCCATTTCGATCTGCGCGGCAGTGGCTTTGGGCAGGATGCGCGGGAGGTTTTCCGTGATGCCGCCGCCGGTGATGTGCGCCATACCGGTCGTCAGGCCCGCTGCTACAAGCTTCTGGATGACGTGAAGGTAGCTGCGGTGCGTCTTCATGAGCGCCGTGCCGGCTTTTTCCTTGATGGCAGTGACGTACTGCGTGGGCTT
This sequence comes from Occallatibacter sp., assembly GCF_049510455.1. Classification (GTDB taxonomy): domain Bacteria; phylum Acidobacteriota; class Terriglobia; order Terriglobales; family Acidobacteriaceae; genus Telmatobacter. Next base: position 80,668 of record NZ_JBEKYX010000004.1, read on the forward strand.
GTAGCCGGCGGTCTCAAAGAGCAGCTTGCGGGCGAGCGAGTAGCCGTTGGTGTGCAGGCCGGTGGAGGGCAGTCCGATGAGGACGTCGCCGGGCTTGATGGTTTCGCCGGTGACCATCTTGTCGCGATCGACGGCGCCGACGATGAAGCCGGCCAGGTCGTATTCGCCATCGGAGTAGAAGCCGGGCATCTGCGCGGTTTCGCCGCCAATGAGGGCGCAGCCATTGGCTTTGCAGGCTTCTGCCAGGCCGGTGACGACGGATTCGATGACCGCTGGGTCGAGCTTGCCGGTGGCTAAATAGTCCAGAAAGAACAAAGGCGTTGCGCCCTGCACGGCGATGTCGTTGACGCAGTGGTTCACGAGATCCTGGCCGACGGTGTGATGGCTGTCGAGCTCGAAAGCGATTTTGAGCTTGGTTCCGACGCCGTCAGCGGAGCTGACCAGGATGGGGTTCTTGAACTTCTGCAGGTCGAGCCGGAAGAGCGCGCCGAAGCCTCCGATGCCGCCGAGGACATTGCGGTTGAAAGTCTTTTGCGCGAGGAATTTGATGCGGTCCTTGGCGCGGTCGCCGGCGGAGATGTCTACGCCGGAGTCGGCGTAGGTGACGGATTTTGAGCGGGATTCAGGCACGGGCGGAGGCTTTCTGCAGGTAAGATAACGGACCCGGCAGGCTTGGCCGGAAAGAGTGATTTTATCACCGCGCGGGGGCGCTTTCCGAGGCTCAGGCAGCGTCGTGATTTCCCACAGTCTCGCCGGATGCGGCCTCAGCGGGATAGTTGAAGAGGAGCTGATTGCCGTCGGGATCGTCGATTATCAGCAGCCGATAGCCCCAGGAACCATCCTTGACTGTGACATTTTTGGCTTCTAGCCCTGCGCGGAGGGCGTCGAGAGCAGCGGCGGCGTTTTCAGGCGTAGGCGGCTCAACGTTGAGGGAGATGAAGATCACTCCCTTGCCGATTTTCTCCGGAGCCATGTTGCTGGCCAGAATGAGGGCGGAGCCTTGCCGTTCGACCTGTGCGACGCGCGCATATCCGCCTTCGTCATAGCGCCAGGGGCTGGTAAAGCCGAGCAGGTCCGTGTAAAAGCGGAGCGAGGCATCGACGTCTTTGACGTGCAGGATGGGGCGCGCGAACCATTCTGTCATAGCAACATCTCCTTTATCTGGAGGCAGGAGCCAGCGGGTTATTCCAGTTGATTACGGTGGGGTCGAGGCCGGCCGGGGACCAGGCCTTGATGATGGCTTCGCCGATTTTGGCGAGCGTGATCTGGCCTTCGTTGTCGCCGGTCCAGCGCTGGTTTTCATTGTCAAAAGTGTAGGCGGCAATGACGATAGGGCCGGATTTTGAGGCGATGATAGCGACATCGGCGCGGACACGGTCGAGTGCGCCGGTTTTGTTGCCAATGGCGGAGCCTAGCTCACTGGTGTCCAGGGCTTCAATGTAGCGCGGCAGGCCGTCGCGGTCCTGCTGGACGCGGAGCATCTTCAAGATGGTGCCGCAGATGGAGCCGTCGATGCCTACACGAAATGTTTCTTCCGTGACAGGTAGATCGAGATTGCACGTGGCAAGGCGTGTCATGATTTCGGCCATCTCGCGTGGCGTGGTCTTGCCCAGGCCGAATTTTGGCTGATCGGCGGGCATGGGGCCGCTGGCGGGCTTGTATACCTTTTTATAGAGCCAGGTCTGGTGGAGGCCGGCCTGCTGGATGGTCTTGTCGATGTGGTCCAGGCCAAGGCGGTCGATGGCCATGTTGGTGGCGGTGTTGTCACTGAGCGTGACCATGAGGTGCAGCACGTCGCGGAGGGTGAGCGGGAGCGGCGTGTCAAGCTGGCCGATGATGCCTGAGCCGGGGACCTGGTTCTCGTGCGTAAGCACGAGCTTTTCGTCGAAAGAGGCGGTGTGAGAACGGACTTGTTCAGCGGCGTCGAGGAGGATGGCTAGCTTGATGGTGGAGGCTGTCTGTACCGGCAAATCGGGCGAGATCGATGCGGTCTGATGGGTGCGGAGATTTTCCGCGTAGAGGGCTACTTTGCCGTGATGGGCTGCTGCGATTTTTTCCAGGTCTTGGACGAGAGTTGTGTCCTGTTGGGCGAAGGCGGGAAAGGCGGCCAGAACAGTCGCTGCGAAGAGTAGAGCTCGGGACATGGGGTTATGGTACGGCAGGGATGAGGGGACAGGGATACAGGAAAAGTAACAGCAAAAGCTTCAGGTTGGCAGTGGTGGAACGGACGGATGCAGAAGCAGGTTCTCCGATGTCCCTATTCCCTGTTCCCTTATCCCTCTTCTTTGGTGAAGGCGATCGACGCGGAGTTGATGCAGTAGCGCAGGCCGGTGGGCTTTGGGCCGTCCGGGAAGACGTGGCCGAGATGTCCGCCGCATTTTGCGCAAGTGACCTCAACGCGGCGCATGCCGTAGGTGTTGTCTTCGTGCTCGCGGATGGCTTTTGAGTCGGCGGGGATCATGAAGGCGGGCCAGCCGCAGCCGGAGTCGTACTTGGCGCCGGAGGTGAAGAGCCGCGCTCCGCAGCCCGCGCAGTGGTAAGCGCCGGACTCGAAGTTGTATTCGAGCGGGCCGGTGTAGGCGCGTTCCGTACCTTTTTCACGCAGCACGTGGTACTGGAGCGGCGTGAGTTGCTCGCGCCATTCGGCTTCGGATTTTTCGATTTTTTCTATGGAATCGGACATCGTTTTTCTCTGCCATGTTGGATGTTAATCCCACTCTTTCGGTTCAGGTGACAAAGAGTGGGACGAAAAAGAGTGAATTACTCGACTTCGGCGATGAGCTCGATTTCTACCAGGATGTCGCCGGGCAGGCGGGCGGCCTGGATGGTGGTGCGTGCCGGTGGCGGCGTCCCTGCGGGGGCCAGGTAGCTGGCATAAATGGCGTTCATGGCTGCGAAATTGTTAATGTCCGACAGGTAAACGTTCGCTTTGACGACCTTCTCAAAGCTGGTGCCTGCGGCTTCCAGGATCGCCTTGAGGTTTTCGAGGGTGCGGATGGTCTGCTCCTCGATACCGCCGGGAACGACTTTGCCGGTAGCGGGGTCCAGCGGTCCCTGGCCCGCGGTGAAGAGCAGTTTGCCGGTGACAACGACGCCCTGCGAGTAAGGGCCGATGGCCGCGGGGGCGTTGGGGGTGGAGATGATCTTTTTGCTCATGGCTAGATTGTAATCAACGCCAAACCGCGAGTACGCCGCCGGTGAGCGTGCAGCCGACGAGCCAGTAGCCGCCGACGATGGCGAAGTAAGCAAATGGGCGGCCTTCGTAGATGCGGTGCGCGTAGAGCAAACCGCCGATGAAACCGAGCCAGCAGAGGAAGCCGATAAAGGCCCCGTGGCCGAAGTTGTCAGCTCCGGCCCAGACGACGATGTGGGCCATGACGAGCGAGAGAAGAAGATTTCCGATGAAGGACGCGATCATGCCGTGGACCATGCCTTTGGGCTTCTCTCCCATGGGACGACCGACGATGGCGGCCCAGGGTTTGGCGAAGAGCAAAGGCGAAAACCAGAATGCGCCCAGAATCCAGAAGCCGATGCCTATGGCGAGAATCGCCCAGAAGTTGAGCATGTGGTGGATGTGTTGCATGGCAGGGCCTTTCGAGAGCGGAATTTCAGGGGAGGGATTGAGGGTCGCGCAAGGAATGGTGGAGTGTCAAGAAAAATGCTACTTGCGCTTCAACATTTCCAGTTCATCCAGCGTGCGGGGCCAATCGGAACCGAGCAGGCGTGAAAGTCCGCGGTCGGCAAGGAGCTTGCCGCCAGTCTGGCAGGGGGGGCAGTAGTTGGTTTCGTTATCCGCGTACTGGATGCGCTGAATGGGCGAGCCGCAGCGCGGGCAGGGCTGGTTGAATTTGCCGTGCGCGGCCATCTCCGGGCGGAAGGCCGTCACCTTCTCTGGAAAGGATTCTTTCGCTTCGGCGTTGAAGCGGTTGATCCAGAGGGTGAGCGTCTCGCGAGTTGCTGTGAAGAGGCTCTGCCATTGCTCGTCTGTCATCTTGTGCGTCTGCAGAATGGGTGAGAGCCTGGCGGCGTGGAGGATTTCATCCGAGTAGGCGTTGCCGATGCCGCTGACGATGCGCGGATCGGTGAGCGCGCGCTTGAGGGTGCGGTTTTCGCGGGTGAGAGCGTTGCGGAAGCCTTCGAGATTGGTGGAGAAGACTTCAATGCCGCCGGGGTCAATGTCGTCGAGAGCTTCTGTGCTGCCGAAGACGTAGAGCGAGGCGCGGCGCTTGGAGCCGGCTTCTGTCAGCACAAGAGTGCCGTCCGAAAAATCAAAAGCGAGAAGCCCGACTTTGCCAGGGAGCTTGGCGAGAGGCGGTTTCCAGTGCAGGCGTCCGGCGATCATGAGATGCAGGACGAGCCATAGATCACCTTCAAGGCCGATGGCGATGCGCTTGCCGATGCGGCGCAGCGCCGTGACTGCACGGCCTTCTGCGGATTCAAGCGGCGGGCTGACTGTGCGGAGAAGAAAGATGGAGCCGAGACGGACGTGCTCAAGCTTTTGCCCGAGGATGCGCGCTTCGAGCGCGGTGATGTAGGCGGAGATGTCGGGTAGTTCGGGCATCTCTTCAAAGACTGCGATAATTTGTGCCGATGTGCAATACAGTTCTTTTGGGCTACATACGTGTTCTTCAAGAATGGAGTACCGGTGAAAACAAATCCGTGGTCAGCTTTGCAGCAGATCTGGCTGAGCGTCGGCCTCCCTGGGTTTCATAGCGAGACAACCTATCAAGGCTATCAACTCGAAAAAATGCCAGCCATCCCGATCAAACTGGATGATGATCTCATGTGGCTTTATATCAACGGTACGCCGCGTCCGGGAAACGGGCTTGACGGACGCGATGAGTTTGCCAAGCCATTGCCTCCGGCCACGGTGGTGAATTTGGCAAAAGAACTGAATTTGCCGCTCCCGGCGAGCTTCAGCCAATTTATGACATCGCCTGACTTGCAATCGAGAGTACGATCTTGCACGGATTGTTATTTAGATCCCGGAGAACGAATTGTTGAAACCATTGGTTCTATTCCGGGTTATCTCATGCATTTCCTTTCTGACTCTCAGAGCTGTGCGCACTGGTATCTGCATGTTCTTCCAGATGGGCGGTCGGCAGTGCTGCAGTCTGCTGATCTCTACTGTTATGAGGTTGAGAATTCGGATTGGATGGAGAATCCGGCATGCAGGCAGGAGCGAATTGATTTGACGATGATAGAGGCTTACTTTTGTGCGTCGTCCTTTTCAGAGTTCCTTTTTCGCTTCTGGATTGAAAACGAGATTTGGTATGTCGTTAGAGATTATGAGAGACGTCCGTTGACCGCTCTTGAAAATGCTTATCTCGAAAATCGAGTCATAAGAGTAGGCAAGAATTAATCTGCTCATATGATGCGCGAATCGACGTGGTAGGTTTGGCCCATTTCTTAGTGGAGAATTCGTATGATTTTTTTGAGGAAGTCTGGTCTTGGAATTTTGTGTGCTTTGATGCTGGTGATGGCGGCCTGCGCCGCTGGCGCGAAGCAGACTAAGGTGTGCTCGGCGACGGATGCTGATAAGCCGGCGGTGGCTGAGACTCTGCGGACGATGTATGCCATGGCGATGAAGAATGACGTGGCGGGCTTTGATGCTTTGATTGCGCCGGGGTTCTATATGTATGACAATGGCGCGCGGCTTGACGGCGACACGATCATGACCAAGGTGATGCCGGAGCAATAGAAGAAGGGTTACAAGTATGTGTGGTCTGTGCAGGAGCCGGTGGTGGAAGTGGACTGCAACATGGCTTGGATTACGTATGTGAATAAGTGTTCGGTGACGATGCCGGATGGGAAGAAGACGGATATGCAGTGGCTTGAGTCCGCGGTGCTGGAGAAGCGCGATGGGAAGTGGTTGTTGCGCTTCTTTCATTCGACGCGTGCGGCACAGTAAGAGCAGGCCGGGCAGCGACGATCTTGTATAGTTGGCAACACAAGTCTTCCCCACGTTTTGCGAATCCATTTCAATGCAGGTGCTGCTTTTATGAAGATGCGTTTGGTCTCTGTTGTGGCTGTGTCCGTAGTGGCTTTGTCTCTGGTGTTTTCCGCGGGGTTGTTTGGGCAGAGCCCGCCGACTGCGCCTGCGACTTCGCGTGTGGCAATTCCTGCAAAAGCGGGTGAGAAGTTTGACCTGGCTTGGATTGGGAAGATTGTGCGTGTCTCCGATCCGCAGATTGCGCCGGATGGCAAGTCGCTTGCCGTTGTGGTGGTACGCAATGACTATGACGAGGACCTGAATGTATCCGAGCTGGCGTTGGTGGATACGGCGACGGGCAAGACTCGCAGTCTGACGCATGGGCGAAAGACGGCTTCGTTTCCACGCTGGTCTCCGATGGGGGACAGGCTGGCGTTTCTCGCTGGCGATGCGGAGAAGCACAACCAGATTTTTGTGCTCGACATGGCGGGCGGGGATGCCGAGCAGGTGACGAAGAGCCCGACTTCGATTCAGCAGTTCGCGTGGAAGCCGGATGGGACGGCGTTTGCATACGCGGCGATTGACGAGGCTCCCAAGCTGAAGGACGCGGACAAGTTTGATGATGCGTTTGAGGTCGGTAACGGGAGCTTTCTGGATCGCGAGAAGGCGCTGCCGACACATCTGTGGCTGATTGGGGCCGAGGGCCGCGAGGCGAAGCGGCTGACGCAGGGCGCGTGGTCGCTGCCGGTGGCGTTTCCGCCGGGGCCTCCGGCTTCTCCGATTGCGTTTACGCCGGATGGGACGAAGCTGATTTATGTGCGACTGGAGAACACGTACTCGGGTGACCGTAAGTACTCGTCTCCGCAGGTGCTGGATCTTGCAACGGGCAAGTCAGAAGCGATTACGACGCATACCACCTGGGCGGGATTTCCGGTGATTTCGCCTGACGGGGCGCATGTGGCGTATCTGTATCTGCGCGATGGGGTGGAGCGGAACTATGAAGACATTTATGTGGTGAACGGGCTGAAGGGGGATGGCGCGAACATTACGCAGGCGATTGACCGCAATTTTTACCGCGCGTTGTGGACGCCTGACAGTAAGGCGATTTTGACCGGGGCGAACGATGGCGCGACGGCGGCGCTTTGGCTGCAGCCGCTGGATGGCAAGGCGGCTCGGCTCGATCTAAATGGCGTGACTCCGAATACGGGCTACTGGCTGGATGTAAATGTTGGCGCTCAGGGGCAGATTGCTTTTGCGGGGACGGAGCCGCACAGACCGGCGGAGATTTACCTGATAGACTCGCCGACGGCGAAGCCGCGCAGGCTGACGACTTTCAATGCGGCGTTTGATGACGGGCTGAAGCTGGGCAAGAGTGATGTTGTGACCTGGCAGAGTCCGGATAAAGCTCCGAAAAACTGGACGGAGAATGGGATTCTGACCTATCCGCCGGATTATGCACCGGGCAAGAAACTGCCGCTGGTGCTGTACATTCACGGTGGGCCGAACTCGGCATCGAAGGACACGTTTTCTACCTTTGCGCAGTTGATTGCGGCGCAGGGGTGGCTGGTATTTGAGCCGAATTACCGGGGCAGCGATAACTACGGGAATGATTTCTTTCGCGCTATTATTGACGACTCCGGCGACGGGCCGGGGCGCGATGTGTTTGCCGGCCTGGACATGCTGAAGAAGCGCGGCATTGTGGATGAGAACAACATTGCCGTGACGGGCTGGAGCTATGGCGGCTACATGACGACGTGGCTGATGGGTCATGCGCAGTTCTGGAAAGCGGCGATTGCTGGCGCGCCGGTGACGAATTTGCTGGACCAGTACAACCTGTCGGATGCGAATGTGGCGCGTGCGGGAGCAATTGGCGGCTCACCGTATACGGGCGACTGGATGAAGCACTGGGTGGAGCAGAGTCCGATTACGTATTACGACAAGATGGTGACGCCGACGCTGGTGCTGCAGGATGTGGGTGACTATCGCGTGACGATTACGCAGGGGTATGAGCTGTATCACTCACTGAAGGATCGCGGGGTAAAGACGTACTTCTATGCATATCCGATTGGCGGGCACAGCCCGGCGGACCCGGTGCGGATGCGGGATGTTTATCGGCGATGGATTGAGTGGCTGGGGGAGTACTTGCCGCGTAATTAGCGGAGGACTACTGTTCCCCGGCCTTGTGCGCGTCGCGTATGGCGGCGGCATCCGCGATGTCTTGTGGTCTGCCAGCAGAGAGCTTATTCGCGATCATGTCATCTAACGATATGAAAGATGCGGTGAGTCCAGTGTCTGCGTCAATGATTACTTCAATCCGCCGACTCCATGCCTGATCGAAATCCACTCCAGAGATGCGCGGAAGAATCTCGATCATGTTAGGCGGAAAACCCATACGGAAGAACGAGCCGGGATCTATGAGGTCCTCAGGCCGTAGATCTGCCAGCGGCGCGCCGAATTTTGTCAGCGCTGCGTAGACTGCTTTTGCATTTTCAGGATCTTGCTGAACGAAAAGATCGAGGTCTTTAGTAGCGCGTGGCTGTGCATGCACGGCGACTGCGTAGCCGCCGACGATAAGGTATTTAACGCGATGCGAATGGAACGCGGACAAAAGTTCTTTGAAGTCCTTGCTGAACATCGCGCGTAGGTTCCTTCCACTGGTAGAGCATGAATGACAATTCAGCTGCGGCGTCGAGGCGAGCTTGAGGAGACAGTGCCTGCCACTCGCGGTATTCGTCCGCTTTCATCTCCTCGAAGCTGGTGTATCTCTTCAGAGTCATCTGCATAACTTATTGTCGCACCGCGACAGTTGTGATTCAATGCCCGATTTCACAGCAGGATGGTGTTGTCGATGAGGCGGGTTGCGCCGACGTACGCGGCGATGGCGAAGAGAGTGCCGGGTGTTGCGGTCTCGACGGGGAGAAGCGTGGACCAATCTACTAAGGCAATGTAGTCGATGCGGATTTTGTTCTCGTTTTGGATGAGCTTGTCTGCGGCGGCGATGAGCACGGCGGTGTCGGTGACGCCATTTGTGAAGAGAGTCTCTACGCGGCGGATGGCTCGGCTCAGGCTTAATGCTTGTGTGCGTTCTTCGGCGCTGAGGTAGACGTTGCGCGAGCTTAGGGCGAGGCCGTCAGGGTCGCGGATGATGGGGCAGACTACGATTTCGACGCCGAGGCGCAAGTCCTCAGTCATGCGGCGAAGGACGGCGACCTGTGCGGCATCCTTCTGGCCGAAATAGGCGCGGTCCGGTTCAGCCGCAATGAAGAGCTTGGAGACTACAGTGGCGACGCCGCGGAAGTGGCCGGGGCGGGATGCGCCGTCGAGGCGATCGCTGAGGCCTTCGACTTCCACGAATGTGGTTGTGCTGGTTGGGTAAAGTTCATCGACTGTTGGAGCGAAGATGACGTCTGCGCCTTCGGCTTCGGCTAGTTTGCAGTCTGCGTCGAAGGTGCGTGGGTAGCGGGAGAAGTCTTCGTTGGGGCCGAACTGGGTGGGATTGACGAAGATGCTGACGGCTACGGCATCGCGTTCTCTGCGCGCGGCGCGGATGAGCGATGCGTGGCCGGCGTGGAGCGCGCCCATTGTTGGGACGAGGCCGACAACTCTGCCGCCGGTGCGGCGTGTGCGCGACCAGGCGCGCAATTCAGAAACAGTATGAATGATTTGCATAATGCTTTTCTGCTGAAGACCCAAACGAGTCCCTTACTGGGCTGACGCGAAGTTTTCGAAACGTGACTTCATGTGAACAGCTGATTAGACTTCACTTGATGGAAAGAAATACATCGCTTCAAGTTTTACATCATGCGATATACTCATCTTCCACACGATATGCGACGGGTAATCCTTCTGTTCATGCTGGGGATTTTCTCCACAGCTCTATTAAGCTCTGCCATCACGGTCTATGCATTCCATGATGTGGATAAGGACCAAATCGGCCACTGGAATGAAGCGCTCGCAGGATTGTGTATCGAGAGCGTTTTATTCACTGTAATAATCGGTGGAGGAGTAGGACTTCTTACGTTGGTGGTACGATACTTTTTTCATCTCAAGAGATACCTTCCTCGTGCAAAATTGGGTCTGCTACTTGGAATTGGTGTTACCGTACTTCAATATCCTTGGGACTTCTTCGCAAGGATGGCCTTTCCAACGCTCGCAGATTTCTCTCGTTCCCTCTATCTGATCGCTGCGATCGTTCTTTGCTCCGTTGTCATCGTCCGCGATAACTTCAGGCAGATGAGATTGCGCGATGCTCAAGTTGCTTCATTCGAAAATTGATGGTTTCTGAAAGCCGTGTTTTTGGAAACTTCAGGTTAAAAGCCCCATCGTGTCAATAAAGGTTTCTTGCTATCCCACATCCCAACTGCGGGATGTGCGGCACCCATTGTCTTTGATGGGTCTACATCCTGAAAAGCAACAACAAAAGCAACCGCAGGTCCTTCGACTCGTCGGTCACGCGCTGCGTGACCGGCTTCGCTCAGGATGACACCTCTGTAGGGGAACGAAGGATGTTATTGGTCCCTGCTCCCTCGTTCGCTTGGTCCCTTACAGCTCCGTGGATTGCGTGGCGACCAGGTTTTTCGCTTTGGCGATAAAGTCGGCTAAAGGCATGGAGCCCTGGTCGCCTTTGCCTCGGGTGCGAACGCTGACTGCGCCTGCTTCCTGCTCCTTGTCGCCGAAGACGAGGATGTAGGGTGTCTTGAGGTTGGCGAAGTCGCGGATCTTGGCGTTCATCTTTTCGTTGCGTATGTCTGATTCGACCCGGAAGCCTGCGGACCGCAACTCCTCCTCAATTTTTGAGGCGTAGGCTGCATGGCGCTCGGCGATGGGCACGAGGCCGATCTGCACGGGCGCGAGCCAGAGCGGGAAGGCTCCGGCATAGTGCTCGATGAGTACGCCGAAGAAGCGCTCGACAGACCCGAACAATGCGCGGTGGACCATGACGGGCTGATGGCGCTCGCCGTCTTCGCCGACATACTCCAATTCAAATCGTGCGGGAAGGTTGAAATCGAACTGCACGGTGGAAAGCTGCCAGAGACGGCCCAGCGCATCGACGAGTTTGATGTCGATCTTCGGGCCGTAAAATGCGGCTTCGCCGGGGATGGTCTTGTAGGCGATGCCTTTTTCTTTGAGAACTTTTTCAAGCGAGCCAATGGCGAGGTTCCAGTTGTCGTCGCCGCCGAGATAGTGGGCGCGGTCGTTCGGATCCCAGCTTGAGAGCTCGATTTTGAATTCGTTGAAGCCGAAGGTCTTGAGCACGGCTTCAGCAAAGTCGATGCATGCGGCGACTTCGGATTCCACCTGGCCGGGAGTGCAGAAGATGTGCGCATCATCCTGCGTAAACCCGCGAACGCGCAGCAGGCCCTGCATGGTGCCGGAGCGCTCATAGCGATAGACGTTGCCGAATTCGGCATAGCGCTGGGGCAGGTCGCGGTAGCTCTTGGGCGAATCCTTATAGATGAGGATGTGGCCGGGGCAGTTCATGGGCTTGAGGCGGTATTCGGCGTCGTCGAGCTCCATAGGAGTGAACATATTTTTGGCGTAGACGCCAGTGTGGCCGGAGACCTCCCAGAGGCCTGCGCGCATGACGTGCGGCGTGTAGACCAGCGAGTAACCGCGCCGGATGCACTCGTCGCGCATCCAGTCTTCCATGATCTTGCGGATGATGGCGCCCTTGGGATGCCAGAAGATCAGTCCCGGACCGGCGAGCTCCTGAATGCTAAAGAGATCGAGCTGCTTGCCGAGCAGGCGATGGTCGCGGCGCGCCGCTTCTTCAAGGCGCGCGAAATGCTCGTCCAGATCCTTCTTCGAGAAGAAGGCCGTGCCGTAGATGCGCTGAAGCTGCGGATTCTTCTCATCGCCGAGCCAGTAGGCACCGGCGAGGTTGGTGACCTTGACGGCTTTGACACGGGCTGTCGAGGGCACATGCGGGCCGCGACAGAAGTCGGTGAAGTGACCGTTCTTGTAGAAGCTGACTTCGGAGCCGGGCTCGGTGAACTTCGTCACGAAGTGCGTCTTCATGAAGTCGCCGTCTTTTTCAAATTCGGCCAGAGCCTGCTCGCGCGGCTCGTGGATCCGCTCGAATTTTTCATCGCGGGCGATGACCTCGGCCATTTTGGCTTCAATGGCGGTCAGGTCTTCCGGCGTAAAAGGCTTTTCGCGATAGAAATCGTAAAAGAATCCCGAATCCGTGGCGGGGCCGTGGCCGAGTTTTGTCTCCGGGAAGAGCTCAAGAACAGCCGTCGCCATGACATGCGCGGCGGAATGGCGAACAACCTTCAGAGCTTCGGGATCCTTCTCCGTGATGAGCTCGAGCTTTGCGTCTTCGGTAAGCGGCGCGGAGAGATCGACGAGACGGGGCGCGGAGGCGCTGCCGGCAGCATACATCGCGGCTTCCGGCGAATCTTCTCTATCGGCAACGGCATGCGCTGTGGCTCCGGCGGGAGTGATGCGGGCGACGACGGCGGCGGCGGCGAGGCGCGGTGAGATGGAGTTGGCGATCTCAAAGGGCGTGGTGCCGGAGGGAACCTGGCGGACTGCTCCGTCAGGGAGGGATATGGAGATTTGATTCTGGCTCATGATGATCGATGTGGTAACGATACAGGATAAATGAACAGCGGGGACTGAGGGATTGGAAGGCTATGGTTCCAAAAAAGAACGCCGGCATCCCACCTTTGTGCAATGGATAACTCTATGCGGCGGATGGCAGTATGCAGAAGTTACTCAAGCTTACCCTGGGCGCAAGCAAGACTGCTTTCTGCACGGGCGACGATTACCTCGTGTGGAGGGAACGCGCCTGGGGTGGGGTTTTCAATCGGTTGAAAAATGCACGTTTTTGCGGGGGCGAAAGCGAAGGGCTGGGATTGCTCCCAGCCCTTCAAAGTGTGCGTTGCTAAGATTCTGCCGGAATCCGGCCTTTGAGATTTAGAGAGGCTGCACGTCGGCAGCTTGCCATCCCTTGGGCCCCTTGACCACGTTGAACTGAACAGCCTGGCCTTCTTGCAAGCTCTTAAAGCCGTTCGCGTTGATTGCCGAATAATGTACGAAAACATCTTCGCCATTCTGACGCGAAATGAAGCCGAAACCCTTCGCGTCGTTGAACCACTTCACAGTACCTTGTTCCATTTTGATCGTGTTTCCTGGTGTTGAATTGCGCTGGATGAATCGGAGCGGCCACTGGCAGAATCTTGCTTGGTTGGGCGAGTACTGCTCACGCCCGGTTCGCCTCTAACGCTGATTGGATTGTAGCACCTTCCCGATGGAAAGTGGGCGGGACTGTGCGCCGATTCCGCTTTCCCTCCCCGAAATGGTTCCTTGCGTAAGCTTTTGAAGAATCAGGACTTTCGTTTCGTTACGAGATCTTTATGTGGCCATAATGGAGAGCTGACCGCCGGTGTCGTGATAGGGTGGAAGGTCGTTATGACTGCCTATCCTTTCGTAGAAAAGTCTGTCCCCGGATTGCTCGCCAGAGCTGAAGAGCGGCTGGCGGCCGAGTTTTCTACCTTGCCGGAAGCAGGCCCGGACAGCAAGTATTCTCCGGAGCTGTCTCAAATTGAGGCAGTTCTTGAGAAAACCGCATCTCGGCTCGGCGATAACTACCCATATTTCCATCCCTTGTATGCAGGGCAGATGCTGAAGCCGCCGCACCCCGTGGCGCGGGCGGCGTATGCGCTGGCTATGGCGGTCAATCCGAACAATCATGCGCGGGATGGCGGCCGGGCCAGCTCCGAGATGGAGATCGAGGCGGTTCGCGGGATTGCGGAGATGTTTGGCTGGGGTTCCCAGTCTGATTCCGGCGGGTTTCTGGGACATCTGACCAGCGGCGGGACCATGGCGAACCTGGAGGCGCTGTGGGTGGCGGGGCAGCTTGCGCCCAAGTCGGGAATCGCCAAAAGAATTGTCGGCTCTGAGCAGGCGCATTACACGCATGGGCGGATTTCCAGCGTACTGAAGCTGGAATATGCGCCGGTAAAGGCAGATGCACGCGGACGAATGCGGCTCGACGCTCTTGAGGACGAGCTTCGCAAGGGCGACGTGGGAACCGTGGTGGCGACGCTCGGGACGACGGCCATTGGGGCTGTCGATCCGCTGGAGGAGATTCTGGTGCTGCGCGAGAAATATGGCTTCCGGGTGCATGTGGACGCGGCGTACGGAGGCTATTTCCGGCTGATTCGGGATCACTTGGAAGAGTCGGCGCGGCGGGCCTTCGAGGCGATCTCCCAGGCCGATTCGATTGTGGTCGATCCGCACAAGCATGGGCTGCAGCCGTATGGATGCGGGTGCGTGCTGTTTCGAGATGCGGCGGTCGGGCGGTTTTACAAGCACGATTCGCCGTATACGTACTTCACTTCAAAGGAGTTGCATCTAGGGGAGATCAGCCTGGAGTGTTCGCGGGCCGGCGCGGCGGCTGTGGCGCTGTGGGCCACAATGCAACTGCTTCCGCTGATACCCGAGGGCGAATTTGCGCGAGGGCTCGCGGCAGGACGCAGGGCGGCGGAGGAGCTGGATCGCAAGGTGCGGGCGGATGGCAGGTTCGAAGCGCTGGCGAGCGGCGTCCCGGAGCTGGATATTGTCGTCTTTCGGGTAAAGGCAGCTTCGGTGGCAGAGTCCTCGCGATTGGCTCAGGAGATCTTCGATGCCTGCGCGGAGCGGAATCTGCATCTTGCGCTTGTACAATTGCCGGAACGCTGGTTTTCCAACCCGGCTACAGCGAAAGATGCCCCGGAGATGGTGACTTGCCTGCGATCCGTGCTGATGAAACCGGAGCACGAAGCATGGCTGCCGCGCATCTGGAACGAACTGGATACGGCGACAGCGAAAGTTCTGCAAACCTGAGAAATGGATGAAGAAATGACGGTGTCTGCGGGCCCTGAAGAAAACGTTGTCATGGTGGATTGCCGGTACTAGGGCGTTTAGATTCGGAGAACTATGCAGAATCCTGCAGATTTGCGTTCGCTTCATATGGCCCGGTTTGGTGTTGAGCCGGAGATCTTTGCCGCGCCGGGGCGGGTAAACATTATCGGCGAGCACACAGATTACGCCGAGGGTTTTGTGATGCCGGCGGCGATTGACTTTGCCACGCTGGCGGGGATTTCGCCGCGCAACGACGGGAAGATCCTCATTTACTCGAAGAACTTTGACGAGGAACGAGAATTTCAGTCCAAAGCGCTGCCTGCCGCGGCCAGTCGCCACTGGAGCGATTATCCGCTCGGCGTGCTGGCGATTCTTGCCGGCGTAGGCTACACAATTCCGGCCTTCAGCCAGAGCATCTGGAGCGATGTGCCGCTGGGATCGGGGCTTTCGAGCTCGGCAGCGATCGAGGTGGCCACAGCTCTAGCGGTTTGTTCGCTGCTGAAGGTGGAGATTCCACGCCCGGTGCTGGCGCGGCTCTGCCAGCGGTCGGAGAACGAGTTTGTGGGCTCGGCCTGCGGGATTATGGACCAGTTCATCAGCGCGAATGGAAAGAAGGATCACGCGCTGCTGCTCGATTGCCGGGATTTGAGCTACAAGCTGGCGCCGATTCCGCCGGATGTGGCCTTGGTGATTGCGAACACGATGGTGAAGCACGCGGTGACAGGCGGCGAGTACACCAGCCGCCGCGCGCAGGTGGAAGAGGCTGCGGCGGTGATTGGCCGGCACAGGCCGGAGGTGAAGTTTCTGCGCGATGCGACGCTGGAAGACCTGGAGAAATGGGGCGCGGAGATGTCGCCCGAGGCCGTGAAGCGTGCGCGGCACGTGATCGGCGAGAATGAGCGGACTGTCGAAGCCGCCCAGGCGCTCGCCCGAAACGAGAGAAAAAAATTAGGCAGGCTGATGGCCGAGGCGCATTGGAGCTACAGCCGCGACTTTGAAGCAAGCTGCGTGGAGGCCGATGCGATGGTGGAGCTGGCGCAGGATTTGCCGGGGCTGATTGGAGCGCGATTGACGGGCGGAGGATTCGGCGGATGCACGGTGAACCTGGTGGAGGCGGATCACGCGAAGGAATTTGCAGCGGAACTGGGCCGGAGATATGAAACGCGGACCGGAATTCAACCACAAATTCACATTTGCCACGCTTCAGACGGTGCACGGAAAGTCTGAATGGCTCATCTAAGCGGACAAGTTGTATTAGAAGCGTTTCACATTGTGGCCCGAAGTGAGAATTGTGATTCACTTCAGTATGGAAAGATTTCGGCCACTTACATATTGAAGTCATTGATTTTGCGTGTCATGAGAACAAGCTAAAGCGGTATCCAAACTGGCCCGCTCGTGGGACGGTTTGGGCATAGGAATCTTGTTAAAATCAAGACAAAATGAGACGCAGGCGGTTTTTTTACAAAAGCCTGACACATTCCGATAAAAGACGTGTCTTTGATTGATAACTGTTCCATTTTTCAGTACGGGACACTGGAGGGCGCTTTTATTCCATGCACAATTCATCCGCTAAGCCGTTTACTCATATGACTCTGCCGACCACGGGCAGGGTGGCGTATTTCTCCATGGAGATTGCGATCAACCCCGGCATGCCGACCTATTCAGGCGGCCTGGGTATGCTGGCCGGCGACACGCTGCGCTCCGCGGCGGATATGGACCTGCCGCTGGTGGCCTTTACGCTGCTGCACCGCAAGGGATATTTCCAGCAGCATCTCGATGCCACCGGGCAGCAGTCGGAAGAAGTGCAGCCGTGGAATCCAGAGGAGTTCTGCGCGGAAGAAGCCGCGCGCGTAACCGTCTCGATTGAAGGGCGCAAGGTGACGTTGCGCGCCTGGCGGTACGATCTCACCGGGCAATCGGGCCACGTGGTCCCGATTTATCTGCTGGACACGGATGTGGACGGCAACTCGGGCTGGGACCGCGGGCTCACGGATCACCTGTACGGCGGAGACACCAACTACCGGCTGCAGCAGGAAATTGTGCTGGGCATGGGCGGCATGCGCATGGCTTCGGCTCTGGGTCTGGAAGTCAATGTCTTCCACATGAATGAGGGCCACGCTGCCTTGCTGACGCTGGCGCTTGTCGAAAGCGCGATGGGCGGCGGTCCGGAGGGATTTGCCACGGACGCCGATGTGGAACTGGTGCGGCAGAAGTGCGTCTTCACCACGCATACGCCTGTTCCGGCAGGGCATGACCGCTTCAGCAGCGAGCAGACAAACCGGATTATGGGCTCGGAGCGTTCGTCGCACCTGGAGAAGCTGGGCTGCTTCAGGGATGGAATGTTGAACATGACGCTGCTGGCGCTGAAGTTTTCGCGCTATGTGAACGGCGTGGCGCTGCAGCATGGAAAGGTTTCCAGGGAGATGTTCCCGGAGTATGCAATTGATTCCATTACAAATGGCGTGCATGGGCCGACGTGGATTTCAACGCCGGTGCAGCTCATGCTGGACCAGCATATTCCCGCATGGCGGCGCGACCACCTGTATCTGCGGAATGCAATCGATCTTCCCGAAGATGCGATTCTGAAGGCGCATGCGCGGGCCAAGCGGAATCTGTTTACGGCCGTGGAGCAGCGGAGCGGACATAAGCTCGATCCCCAGATGCTGACGCTCGGCTTTGCGCGGCGCGTGGCGACGTACAAGCGCGCAAATCTGTTATTTAACGATCCGGAGCGGCTGGTGAAGATTGCGGCTCAGGCTGGCGGATTGCAGATTCTGTACGCGGGCAAGGCGCATCCGCAGGATGAGCCCGGCAAAGCGCTGATTCGCGATGTGGTTGAGAAGGCTTCAGAGCTCGAAAGCGAGACGTTGAAGATTGTGTATCTCGAAAACTATGCGTGGGATCTGGGCGCGCTGCTGACTTCCGGCGTGGATGTGTGGGTGAATACACCGCGGCGTCCCTACGAGGCCAGCGGCACCAGCGGTATGAAGGCTGCCATGAACGGCGTGCCGAGCCTGTCGATTCTGGACGGCTGGTGGATTGAAGGCTGCTTTGAGGGCGTGACCGGCTGGGCGATTCCGGATGGCAAAGATGATGCCGAGGAAGCTGCATCGCTCTATGACAAGCTCGAGAATGTCGTAGTGCCGCTGTATCGCGAGACGCCGGATAAGTGGGCACGGGTTATGCGAACCACGATGGCGCTGAACGGCACATTCTTCAACACCAACCGCATGGTGCAGCAGTATGTTCGAAATGCGTACTACCCGGTGCAGGTTCTGGATGGCGCGCGGGTGGTCGAGGCGGCCTTTGCCGACTAAGGCGGCCGCTGAGACCGTTCTTCCGAAAGATTGAGTTATTTTCCGGTAATATTAAAGCGAAGTCGCACTTCGCCGAGCGCAGATAATGCGTCGTTTCCGGTGTTCCGAACGTCTTATGCACTGTGAGATGTTTTTGCCATGCATTGGGGCAATTTGTGCGTCCCATCATCCGCATGGTCTAACCTAGAACTTCAAGGAAACATGGACCCCCACGGGTTCGATCGTAAAGCAGGCTTTTTCTGCGAGAATTGCTCGCAGGCAGGTCGGTATTGATCGGCCCGGCTCTGGAGCGAGAACCAGCCCTATGATGTGGATTGTCCGGCTTGCGCTAAGGCGGCCTTATACCTTTGTCGTCTTCGCGTTTTTCATTTTGCTCCTTGGCGCCTACAGCATCGAAACGATGCCAACGGACATATTTCCCAACATCAATATCCCAGTCGTGACGGTGGTGTGGCAGTACACCGGGTTGTCGGCCGACCAGATGGCCAACCGCATCGTGTCCAACAGCGAACGCGGCATGACGACGACGGTCAATGACATCGAGCACATCGAGTCGGCCTCACTGAACGGCATTGCAGTCATCAAGGTTTACTTCCAGCCCAAGGTGGATATCGCTTCGGCTGTGGCGGAAGTTTCGGCAATCTCTCAGGTGCAGCTCAGGAGCCTTCCGCCGGGCACAACGCCGCCGTTCATTATTCAGTACAACGCATCGAGCGTGCCGGTTTTGCAGCTTGGACTCTCCGGCGAAGGCCTGGATGAGCAGAGGCTGAACGATCTCGGCCAGAACAACATCCGCACCCAGTTGGCAGAAGTGGAAGGCGCGCAGACGCCCTATCCGTATGGCGGCAAGCAGCGGCAGATCCAGGTGGATATCGACCTTCCTGCACTGCAGGCGCGCGGTCTTTCACCGGCTGACGTGGTGAATGCCGTCGGCGTGCAGAACCTGATTGTGCCTTCGGGCACGATGAAGGTGGATCAGTTCGAGTACGCGGTTGAAACGAACTCCGCGCCGAGCGTTGTGGCGCAGTTGAACGATCTGCCGATCAAGACATCCAACGGCACGGTGGTGTATGTCCACGACGTAGCGCACGTGCGCGACGGCTATCCGCCACAGACCAACATTGTGCACATCGATGGCCGGCGCGCCATCCTGATGAGCATCATGAAGACCGGCTCAGCCTCTACGCTGGACATTATTTCCGGCGCGAAGGAGAAGATCGACGCGATGGTGAAGCGCGGCGAGCTTCCGCAGCAGTTGAGGATTGTTCCGCTGAGCGATCAGTCGATCTTTGTGCGCGGCGCAATCAACGGCGTGGTGCGCGAGGCGATCATTGCAGCCTGCCTCACGGCGGTGATGATCCTCGTCTTCCTCGGCAGTTGGCGCTCGACGCTGATTATCGCGGTCTCCATCCCGCTTTCGATTCTCTGCTCGATCGCAGTGTTGTCCATGCTCGGCGAGACGATCAACATCATGACGCTGGGCGGCATGGCGCTGGCCGTCGGCATCCTGGTGGACGACGCAACGGTGGAGATTGAGAACATCAATCGAAATCTGGAATCGGGCAAGGAGATTGAGCAGGCGATTCTGGATGGCGCGGCGCAGATTGCCACTCCGGCGCTGGTTTCAACGCTGGCCATCTGCATTGTGTTTGTGCCGATGTTCTTTCTAAGCGGGGTGGCTCGATACTTGTTTGTCCCGCTGGCTGAAGCCGTGGTCTTTGCCATGTTGGCCAGCTATCTGCTCTCGCGAACCATTGTGCCTACAATGGCGCGCTACCTGCTCAAGGAGCACGATGAAGCCGAGGCGAAAAAGAAGAAGACCAGCCGCAACCCGTTCGTGCGCTTTCAGCTTGCCTTTGAGCATCACTTTGAAAATGTCCGCGTTGGTTATCTAAGGCTGCTGACGACGTGCGAGGAACACGCGGCAGTGTTCTTGATCCTCTTTATCCTCTTCTCCATAGGTTCCGTGCTGGCGCTGGCGCCGTTCCTCGGCCAGGACTTCTTTCCGGCGGTGGACTCGGGCGCTTTTAAGATTCACCTGCGCGCGCATACGGGAACGCGTATTGAAGAGACGGCGGCGCTGTGCGATCGCGTGGATGCGACGATCCGGGAAAATATTCCGCAGAGCGAGATTGTCGGCATTGTCGACAACATTGGCCTGCCTTACTCCGGCCTGAATCTTTCTTATTCGACAACTGGCGTTGTGGGCACGGCAGACGCGGATATCCAGGTGCAGTTGACGGAGGAGCATCATCCGACGGAGCCGTATGTGGATCACCTGCGCGAGGTATTTGCAAAGCAGTATCCGGGCGTGACGTTTTACGTGCTGCCGGTCGATATCGTGACGCAGATTCTGAACTTTGGCCTTGCCGCGCCAATTGATGTCCAGATTGTTGGGAATAACCTGAACAGCAACCGCGCACTGGCACAAAAGATGCTGGAGGAAGTACGCCATGTGCCGGGTGCCGTGGATGCGCGCATCCAGCAGCCCTTTGACCTGCCGAATTGGACGATCAATGTGGATCGCACGCGGGCAGGAGCTATTGGACTGTCGCAGTCGAATGTTGCGCAGAGCGTGCTGACGGCCCTCAGTGGAAGCTTCCAGACCGCGCCGAACTTTTATCTGGACCCGCGCAATGGCGTGAGCTACAACGTGGCCACGCAGAGCCCGCAATACAAGGTGGATTCACTGGCCGATCTGAAGAGCATGCCGATTACCGGAGGCGGCTCGGGAATTCCTGCAGCGATTGGTTCGGGCGGCAGCGTGACGACTGCGCTGTCCACGAATGCTCCGGGCGCGCCGAAGCCGGTGCAGGTGCTCGGAAACCTGGCTTCGATTCAGCCGGGGAACGAGCTAGGCGAAGTGAGCCATTACGACGTGCAGAATGTGCTGGACATCTATACAAATGTGAACGGCACGGATCTGGGCTCGGTCACACGTGCAATGCAGAAGATCGTGGACAAGCATCAGAAGGATCTTCCGCGCGGCTCGCACTTTACACTGCGCGGGCAGAGCGACACGATGTACAAGAGCTACATTGGATTGATCGGCGGACTGGCGATGTCGATTCTTCTGGTGTACCTGCTGATCGTGGTGAACTTCCAGTCATGGCTTGATCCGTTCCTGATTATTTCGGCTTTGCCGGCTGCGCTGGCGGGCATTGTGTGGTTCCTGTTCCTGACCGACACGCGCTTGAGCGTGCCGGCGCTGACTGGCGCGATCATGTGCATGGGCGTGGCGACGGCGAACTCGATCCTGGTGGTGAGCTTTGCGCGGGAGCAGTTGGAGATGCTGGTGGGCGATTCCCGCAAAGCCGCATTGAATGCGGGTTTTGTGCGCTTCCGCCCGGTGCTGATGACAGCCTTGGCGATGATCATCGGCATGGTGCCGATGGCGTTAGGATTGGGCGACGGCGGTGAGCAGAATGCGCCATTGGGCCGCGCGGTCATTGGCGGACTATTATTCGCCACAATAGCTACCCTGTTTTTTGTGCCGGTGTTTTTCTCCGTGGTGCATGGCTGGCTGGGCAAGCGCAGGGAAAAGAAAGAAGCCGCTCATGGACACACGCACATTTTGCAGGATGAGTTCGGCGAAGCGTAACGAAGACGAGCTGATGATTAGCTTCTGGAGTATCGGGATATGACGAACGAAGAGAATTCCAAGCCGCGGAATGACGTGCAGAAGAAGAATGGGGCACAGGCCGTGCATAATGATGAGAGCGCGCCGGATCATGCAGGGGTTTCCGGTCGCGGCACATTGATCACAGTGGGCGTGCTGCTGGTTGTGGTGGCCGTGCTCGCCGTGTATGGCATCTGGAAGCGCCATCGCACAAGCGAGGTCCTGGCGGATACGACCAACGAACTGGCCGCGCCGACGGTGATTGCCCTGCCGGCCAAGCCGGGCGCAACGGTGGACAGCTACGTGTTGCCGGGCAACGTGACGGCGTTTTCCGATTCGCCGATCTTCGCGCGCACCAGCGGCTACCTGACCAAGTGGTATTACGACATTGGCGCGCCTGTAAAGGCGGGCGCGCTGCTGGCGGAGATTGCCACGCCGGAACTGGATCAGCAGTTAGCGCAGACCGAAGCCGACCTGGTGACCGCGCAGAGCAGCGCCAGCAATGCGCGCGTGCAGGCGGAGCGCTACAAGGGGCTCGTCACCTCCGATGCGGTCTCGAGGTTGGATACGGATACGTTTGTGACGCAGGAGGCAACGACCTCCTCGGCCGTGAAGTCCGCGCAGGCAAATGTGCAGCGGCTGAAAGAGCTGCAGAGCTTTGAGAAGGTGTATGCGCCATTTGATGGCGTGGTGACGGCGCGCAGTGTGGATGTAGGACAGCTCATCACACAAGGATCGACTGCGGAGTTGTTTCATATCCAGGCGGTGCGCACGCTGCGTGTGTACACCAATGTGCCGCAGGTATATACGCCGGGAATCGAAAAAGGACAGAAGATTGACCTGACCTTCCCGGAACATCCGGGCAAGACGTTTCAAGGCACGCTGGTGAGAACGGCAGATGCCATCGATCCGGTGAATCGCACGCTGCTGGTGGAAGTGGATGTGGACAACCGCAACGGCGAGCTCACTTCGGGCTCGCTGGCGCAGGTACACCTGAAGACGCCTGCCCAGGGGCAGACGTTTATTGTGCCGGCTGCGGCGCTGATCTTCCGCCGTGAGGGAATGCGGGTGGGCACCGTGGTGCATGGCGATGTTGCACACCTGGCGCCGGTGACCATTGGCGAGGATGACGGCGCGACGGTGCAGATCGTTGCCGGCCTCAATGCGGACGACAAAATCATTCAGGATCCGCCGGACTCGCTGATTGAGGGTGAGAAGGTTCGCCCGCAGAGTTCGCCTGATCAGAATTCGTCCAGTCCGGGCGCGCCGAACCAGAAGGGCGGAGGCAAGTAGGGATGCGGAAGCGGTTTTCTATTGCTGTACCGGGCCGTGCTGTAAGTCTCGCCGCGGGTCTCGCCGTGCTGAGTTTTCTCGCCGGCTGCAAACCCGTGGGTCCGAATTACACCCGTCCGACATATACCGCCCCGCCAGTCTACAAAGAGGCCGGCGCGCCGACTGTCACCGTGCCTCCGCCAAATCCGGATGGAGGCGCATGGAAGCCGGCCACGCCTTCTGATGGAATGCTGAAGGGCAAATGGTGGGAGATTTACAACGATCCCCAGCTGAATGCCCTCGAAGAGCGCATTGACGTGAATAACCAGGCCGTCAAGCAGGCGATGGAGACTTACCTGGCGGCGCGTGACCAGGTGAAGTCGGTACGGTCGCAGTTGTATCCGCAGTTCTCAGTGGGCCCAGGCTATTCCTATAACCGGCTCAGCCACCATCAGCCGGACGCATTGCCGACCACCCCAACCAGCTTCAACGATCTGTTGCTGGCAGGCTCAGGAAGCTGGGAACCGGATTTCTGGGGCAAGATTCGGCGGAGTATTGAGGTTGCACGGTCCACCATGCAGGCGGATGCCGCGCTGCAGGCAAATGTGAGCCTGACACTGCAAGCCGAGATGGCAGCGGACTATTTTCAGATGCGCGGACTGGACTCGCAGATCCGGCTGTTGAAGAATACGGTGTCCGATCTGGAGCAGCAGCTTGACCTGACGCAGCGGCGGCTCAGCGGCGGCGTGGCCACGGATGTGGATGTGGCTCAGGCGCAGACGGAGCTTGAGACGGTGAGGGCGCAACTGGTGGATGTGAGTGTGGCACGCGCGCAGTTTGAGCACGCAATAGGCACCATTGCCAATTACACGCTTTCGAACTTCAGCATTCCCTTTGCGCCGCTGGATCTGACCCTGCCCAATGTACCGCTGGGCGTGCCTTCGCAGTTGCTGGAGCGCAGGCCGGATATTGCCGCAGCGGAACGGCAGGCGCAGGCAGCCAATGCACAGATCGGGGTTGCGATCAGCGCATATTATCCGACGATTACTCTGAATGGAGCGGGCGGCTTTCAAAGCACGCACGGCGGCACGTGGATACAGGGGCCGAGCGCGCTATGGTCGCTGGGGGCTTCCGCTACGGAACTGCTCTTTGATGCAGGCCAGCGCCACGCGCTTACCGATCAGGCTAAGCACCTGTACGAGGCTCAGGCCGCCGGCTACAGGAACACGGTGTTTTCGGCTTTTCAGGATGTAGAAGACAATCTCTCGACGCTGCGCACTCTGAACGAAGAGGAGGCAGTGGAGAAGCGTGCCGTGGATGCCGCACAGCACTCGCTCGATCTTTCCAACCAGCGCTACAAGGGCGGTGTAACCAGCTACCTTGAAGTGATTACGGCAGAGACCACGCTGCTGATGAATCAGCGCACACTGACGGATCTGCAGACGCGGCAGTTTGCCTCCAGCGTACAGTTGGTTCGCTCCTTGGGCGGCGGATGGGATGCCTCGCAGCTGCCGAAATAGAGGGGTAACGGTAAGAATTTCTTGATGAGTTACAGAATAGGATTCTGTATCAGGGCACGACTTCAGTCGTGCCGCTCGATCTCGAACTAGAAGACCCGGGCTTTAGCCCCCGCGTTTTTTGCTCTATCAGATACTGAAAGCAATACGGGTATTGATTCGGGGAAGTGCAGAGGCCAGCTTTTATCGGATTTTCTGCAATGTAACGGCGATGTTGTTCCCAGCTCTCTGAATCTTCAACTCGCACTTCAGAGAATCCTCGCTGCCAGACTTCTCCCAGATAGCCGGTTTCCTTCTTGAGACGGTAGGAGAAACCTCCTTTGACCAATTGCATTGCCAATTCGATACTCATTCCGCTATCTACCGTGATGAGCAGGTGAATGTGATCCGGCATGATGACAAAATCATGCAATTGAAAGCGGCCCTGAGCGACGTAACTACGTAAGACATCAATCAACAAAAGAGCATTTCGTTCTGACTGCAGAAGTCGCCGTCCCATGCTTGTTTTTGCAGTGGCAAAAAACGTGCGTGCGGAGGCGCGAATGCTCCCCGGATCAGCATTCCTTGATGGTCGTGCCATGGATTGACCTCTTGGTACGTATGCTGTGCGCGGGGGCTAAAGCCCAGAACCTTAATCTGACGCTTATCGGCATGGCTAAAGCCATGCCCTGATACAAACGCAGATCAACGTCTGAATTCCTCAGACACTCTGTGAAGCTTGCTCTTCCAGATAAATCTTCGTGTAATCCAGATAATTCTGCGCGTACTCAAGAATGAGCTTTCGGTCGGCGTCGCCTAGCTCGCGGCGCTGTTTACCGGGGACGCCGGCCCACAGCGTGCGCGGCGGAACGACGGTGTGTTCGGGCAGCACGGCTCCGGCGGCGATGATCGAGCCTTCGCCGATGCGGCAGTCGTTGAGAATGGTTACGCCCATGCCGATGAGCACGGCGTCTTCCACCGTGCAGCCGTGGACGGTGGCGTTGTGGCCGATGGTGACCCAGTCGCCGATGGTGACGGCGTAGAGATTGCGCTGGCCGTGGAGGACGCAGCAGTCCTGCACGTTGGAGTTTGCGCCGACGCGGATGGAGTTGACGTCGCCGCGCAGCACGGCGTTGCACCAGACGGAAGAGTTCTCGCCGAGCTCGACATCGCCGAGCACCTGGGCGGAAATATCGATGTAACAGCTTTCGGGAATCTTTGGCCAGCGGCCGCGGTAGCTGCGGATCATGGGTTGCTCCTTAAGGCCAAAGTGTAGTCGATTGCGGCTGCGGCGCGGGAGCGGGGCGGGCTGAGGCTGTTGGTAATCAATTCATTGAAAAACTGCTTGCTGGCATCGTGCTGCTGCCTGTATGATAGGGCGCACAGAAAAAACATGCAGCCGGAGACCCTGCCGTGCGCGGCGCATCGCACGGCCCGTCGCGCCGCATCGCACCGTTATCGAGGAGATTCCTTCATGCTCGAACAGAAGCTGATCGTTGGCCGTTTTTTCGATTTGCCGCCTATCGTCACGACGCCGGTTTACGTCGGCCCTGCCGTGAATTTCTTTCATGAAGTCACTTCCGTCATTCGGCACTTGAATGAGTCGACCAAGACTTCGTTTTTCGGGCCGAAATCGAGCACCACAGGAATGGGAGCGCATGCCTCCAAGGCACACCGCAACTTTGTATGGCTGCCGTGGGAAAAGGGGTTTGTGACAGAGGTTCAACTGGCAGGCGTGGATGTGCTGACCGGTCCGATGTCCGGGTGCTGGATTTCGCGCTACACCAAGAACGGCAATACATACGTGGGCCATGTGGGAACAGACGTAAATTCCCAGGCCAATACAACCCAGGCAAAGGACGCATGGAATCAATTTGCGGCCGGAAAAAATGGGATTACCGGATTCAATCCCTCAAATCATTGGGCCCTGAATCCGGTTCCGTCAACGGGGAATGACGGCGGATTCTGCATCTACGGCCTGATAACGGCAGCGGGCTCTTTTTACAGCGTGTTTACCTATGAGCAGGGGAAGGTGGGTCACTCGAATAATTTCAGAATTGCCGGTATCCGGCTGGAGCAGGATGCGCTTCCCCTAAACGGCCAGATTCCGTAAGCGGTTTTGCGCCGGCATAAAAATCTGTAAAGATGGAAGTATGACGACTGTAACCGCTCCCACCAAGGTTTTTGCCGACCGTATTGGCCGGATTGAGGTTTCTGCAACCATGGCCGTGGCCGCTGAGGCCGCCAAGCTTCGCGCCCAGGGCGCCAAGCTGGTGGATTTTGGCGCGGGCGAACCGCATTTTCCCACTCCGCAGCACATCAAGGACGCTGCCATCGCCGCCATTGACGCGAACTTCACACGGTACACGGTGGTGCCGGGAATTCCCGACGTGCGCAAGGCGATTGTGGAGCGGCATGCGACGGACTTCGGTTCGGACTACAGCATTGATGAAGCGATCTTTACCACCGGCGGCAAGCTGGCGCTCTTCAATACGATCCAGATTCTCGTGGATCACGGCGATGAGGTGATTCTGCCGGTGCCGTACTGGGTGAGCTTCAAGGACATCATTCAGTATGCGGGCGGCAAGGTGGTCTTCCTCGA